>JADFXA010000023.1 GCA_015233755.1 Desulfamplus sp.
AAAGAACTTTTAACGCAACAAAAGGCCTTAATTAACAACAATGAGTTAAATAAAAATTTAGAGAAAAATATCTCAGCAGCTCTAAATGAAGAAGATAAATTTAAGGCACAATGTATAGACGAAAATATAGAAAAAAATCTGCCAATTTTTGAAAGAGAGTGTTTTTTAAGCAGAATTGACAATAATATGCCTGTATATGAACATGTTCTTGCTGGATTTATGAACAATATTCCAATACTTTTATCAAAGCTATTATCAGAGATAGAAAAAAAGTCGTTAAAAGAGGTAGGATTTCAAGCCCATGCTATTAAAGGAACTTGTCTAACTATTGGTGCGTGTAGATTATCAGAACTTGCCAAAAAAATTGAAGCGTTAGCTCGTAATAATGGGGATATTGATGAGATTAAAGGTCTATATCTTTATCTTGAACCAGCTTTTAAAGAGTTTTGCGAAGAGGCTAAAAACTATCAATCGTAATAGTTACGGATAATTTTTTATGGATAAAGAGCAAAAAAGAACAAAAACAAGAGATAGAGAAGATTATACTCAAGAGGCATATATTGGTATAAGAAAGATGTTTTTTCACAACGATATAATACCTGGACAGAAAATATCTTATCGCGATCTTGCAGAGCGGCTTAATATGAGTTCAACTCCTATTATTCAGGCACTTAAAAGACTTGAATTCCAAGGCTTTGTAAGACATGAACCAAATAGAGGATATTACACTGAAAAGATAACTCTTAAAGAGATTACAGAGATATATGATTTTAGAGAACTTATTGAGGTTGCTCTTTTACCTATTGCGATAAAAAAAATGACTCCTAATAGATTAGAAAGAGTTAAAAAAGCATTGGAAAACCATCTATCTGCTGTGAGAGACATATATCTTAAAGAGAGACTTATGAAAGATGTGGAATTCCATCTAACTTTGGCAGAACTTTCTGAATGCACACTTCAAGTTAATACCTTGAAGCATCTTTTTGATTTGCTTTATCTTAAATATAGGGGGAACATTTTATTTGTAACGCCTATGGAGAGGGTTGACGATGAACATACCAAACTTTACGAGGTTATTAAACAAGGCGATGTAAACGGCGGAGTTGAGATACTAAAAGAGCATATCTCTAATGTAAAGCATCATGCAATTTTGAGCATAAAAAGAGTTCTTGAAGAGAAAAAACGGTAAAGTTTGATAGCTTTGCCTTGTTAGGAAAGGAGATCGAAAGTGCAGATAAATAGAATGATATCAACTGTTGATACACATACAGCAGGCGAACCAACTCGCATTATAACTTCAGGTACGCCCTATATTCAGGGCAAAACTATGATGGAAAAAAAGATATGGTTACAAAATAACTTAGATAATGTTAGAAAAATGCTCATGTTAGAGCCAAGAGGCCATAAAGATATGTTTGGTGCTATAATTACAGAGCCAGTTTCTGATGATGCTGATGCTGGAGTTATATTTATGGACTCTAAAGGCTACTTGGACATGTGTGGTCATGGCTCTATAGGATCAGTAACTGTTCTTTTAAATAGTGGCATGATACCTATTAATGACAACTCAAATATTCAAAAAGTAGTTATTGATACACCTGCAGGTAAAATAACGGCTCATGCAACCATTGAGAGCGGAGTTGCAACTGATGTCAGAATCTGTAATGTTCCAGCATTTTATTATGACAGAGTTGTTGTGACTCTACCGTTACTTGGGGATATTAATGTTGATATTTCGTATGGCGGCAATTTTTTTGCCCTTGTTAATGTTAAAGAGTTAAAAATGGATCTTGAAGTTAAAAATATTGATAAACTTACATCTATAGGCCTTCAGATAAGAAATCTTATAAATGAGCTTATTACAGTTATTCACCCTATTTCTGGTGAAAGGTGCCAAGTGCCATTGACTGAAATTTATCAAGATGCCTATTTATCTGCTGAAAATTGTGGTTTTTCAGAAAAAGACTCTTTTAATAAAAGCAATCTTAAATACCACTCTAAAAATGTTGTGGTGTTTGGCAATGGTCAGATTGACCGATCTCCTTGTGGAACTGGAACGTGTGCAAAGATGGCGTATCTTTACAAAAAGGGAAAACTTGCTATTGGTGAGCCATACCTACATGCAAGCATTATAGACACCGTTTTTACAGGAAAGATAATTGGAGAGACTTTAGTTGGAGAGAAAAAGGCAATTTTACCTGAAATTACAGGTAGGGCATATATCACGGGTTTTCATAATTTTATTGTTCAAAAAGACGATCCTTTTATAGAAGGGTTTATTTTATAAAAATATAAACAAAGGAGTTTTAAGATGCCAATATTTGAATTTAAATGCTCAGAGTGCGAAGAGTTTTTCGAAACACTTTTTATGAGTGGAGATGACCAGAAGGAGATAAAATGCCCAAAATGTTCATCATTTGCTGTAGAGAGAGTTGTGAGTGCAACAAACTATGTGATGGGCGGTTCTGGGCCAAGTAAAAATCAAGGGGTTGGGAAGCAGACTCGACAATGTTCAAGCGGCTCATGTACAACATACACTGTTCCAGGAGAGACAAGAGGTTGAGCAAGGTGATATTGTGCAGTTAAGGCACAATAAGCTAAATAAATGAGATATTAAAAGTAGAACGGTTAAAAGAAAGTAAAATTGAAAAAGGGAGATAGGAAATAATGGCTGAATTTGCAACTTTGCTTATTGACGGAAAAGAGTATAAACTTCCTATAATTATTGGAACTGAAGGTGAAAGAGCAAGAACAATTACAAAAACTACGTCAAGAAAGTGGTCTAATTACTTTTGATCCTGGATTTGGCAATACTGGAAGTTGCAAAAGTGCAATCACTTTTATGGACGGTGAGAAGGGGATATTAAGACATAGAGGTATTCCAATTGAGCAGCTTGCTGAAAAATCTACATTTGTTGAAACAGCATTTCTTCTTATAAATGGCTATCTGCCTGACAGAGCAACTCTTACAAAAACAAGCGTTATGCTCAACGACTTCTCACTTCTTCACGAAGATATGAAGTTTTTTTATCAAAATTTCCCAAGCAAAGCACACCCTATGGGTATTTTGTCAGCTATGGTAAATGCCTTGAGAAGTTTCTATCCCGAGCTTGTTGATTTAGAAGATGATGTAAATAGCACATTTTTGCGCATCATCTCCAAGGTAAGAACAATGGCTGCAATGGCATATAAGATTTCAAGAGGACATGCTACAGTATATCCAAGACCAGATTACTCATACTGTGCCAACTTTCTTCACATGATGTTTGATAACCCTGTTATCCCATATAGAGTTGATCAAGACCTTGTAGATGCACTAAATGCTTTTTGGATACTTCATGCTGATCACGAGCAGAATTGTTCAACAGCGGCAGTTAGAGTTGTTGGAAGTGGAAAGGTAAATATCTATGCAGCCCTATCTGCTGGAATTTCAGCTCTTTGGGGACCTCTGCACGGGGGGGCAAATCAGGCAGTTATACAAATGCTTGAAACTATGGAAAAAGATAAAATCACCCCTGCCCAAGTAATAGAAAAGGCAAAAGATAAAAACGATCCATTTAAGCTTATGGGTTTTGGACACAGAGTTTATAAAACTTACGATCCAAGAGCCAAAATAATGAAAAAGATGTGCGACAAAATTCTTAAAAAATTGCAGATTAAAGATCCTTTGCTTGACATCGCTATGGAGCTTGAAGAGGCAGCGTTAAATGATGCATATTTTAAGGATAAAAACCTCTATCCCAATGTTGATTTTTATAGCGGAATCGTGCTTCGTGCAATGGGCATTCCTACCAAAATGTTTACAGTCATGTTTGCAATAGGAAGGCTTCCTGGTTGGATTGCCCAATGGAGAGAAGATGCTCTTGATCCAAATCAGAGAATAAGCAGGCCAAGACAGGTGTATATCGGCGAGACTATAAGAGACTACGTTCCAATGGAAAAAAGATGATTGAAAAGTAGGAGAAAAATTATGAAAATACAAATTATAAAGATACCATTGGCTTTAATTCTATTCGTTATGTTTTCTTCTATTTTTATTTTTTTCTCCTGCACTAAAGAGGAACCTCCAGTTCGTATTGGTGCTGCTCTTGCTTTGAGCGGACCTGCAGCTTATGTGGGTGAAGAGGTTAGAGATGGGCTTACTCTTGCTATTGACGAGATAAATGAGCAAGGTGGGATAAATGGACGTAAAATTGAATTAATGGTTAGAAATGCTGTTGCAGCTAATAGCTCTGAATCTGACAAAGTTGCTCAGAAGGTGTTTGATGAGCTTGATAAGGCTCAACCATTAGTTATCGTCAGCTCTTTAAGTTTTCTCTCTATGAAACTTGCCCCTATAGCTGAGTCGAAGAAGAGGTTGTTAGTTGGACTTGTGGCAACTGTTCCAGAGCTTACTAAAAATCGTGAATGGGTTTATCGTTATTGGACAACAGCAGAGCATGAAGCTCCTCCAATGACAGATATTTTTCTTGAAATAGGAGGTAAGACAAATAAAAAAAATGGAACTCTTGGTGTAATTTACCTTGACGATGCTTATGGTGGCTCAGTTTTTAGAGATATGGAAAAAAAGTGTAAAGAGAAAAATATATTAATTACACCATCTCCATTTCCTCCAGACAATAAATCTTTCTTAAGTAATGTAGATGTTGTTAAAGATAGTGATGCAGTAGTTTTAATTGGCTTTGATTTTCATATTATCAAAGTTTTAAAGTCTCTCCGCTCAATTAACTATAAAGGTGAGATAATATCTACAACAACCGCAACACTTCCATCAGTTACATCTATACCAGAGTCAAATGGTATTCATGTAACTGCCCCAGCACTTTACAATAAGAATTATCCTTTTGCAGATGAGGTGAAAAGGCGTTATGAAGAGAGGTATAAAAAACCTTTTACTCAATATTCAGCAAACGGATATGATTTTATCCGTATTTTTATTGGTCTTTTAGAGGATAAACCAATGGATAGAGAGAGCGTGAAGGCAATCTTTGATAAGGGTTTTGTCTATTCTGGAGTTTTTGGGAATGTTGAGCTAAAAAGAGGGTCAAAAGATATTTTGTTTCCTCTTTTTCCAGCACAGATTAAAAATGGAGAGGTAATTTATAGGTAGTATAAGGAAGAATCGCGAATTATGGTCAAAATTGGGATTCGATCTAAAGTAGCTATAATCGTAATGACTTGGATGTGTTTATTAGCATTACTTGGTTTTTACAGTATAGAGATGAGTAGCAATGCTTTAGAAAAGTCCTATGGTCAAAATATGGTAAGTATTGCCAATGTGATGCACGGAACATTAGCTGCTATAATCGTTAATAAAATTGAAACTCTACAAAATTTAGAAACACGACCCGTTATTATAACCCCTCTTAAAAATTCAAATCATCAATTCTCACAAATAGAAAACAGAGATATTTTTATATCTAAAAAAGATCTAATTTGGAAAGAGTATATGAGACTCTTACGTAAAGAGTCTTTAAAAACAGAGTCTGTAAAAATACCTTTACCTGCTTTAATAGAAGATACGCTTGAAAATGAGACCTCTGAGATTCTTAAAGAGATGTTCTTTGATTTTTACCAAAAAAATCAAGGCAAGAGTGTCTTTTCACAGCTATACCTTACCAACTCATTTGGAATAACTATTGCCGCTACAAATCTCGTAGATGACTATTATCATGTAGATGAAGAGTGGTGGCAAAAAGCTGTTAAACAAGGAGTTTATATCTCTGAAATAGAGTACGATAAAATTGCAGAGCAAATTGCCTTAAAATTTAATCTGCCCGAATCGGAATATAGCGGATATGGACTAAATATAGCAATAAGGCTTACTGATAAAAATAACAATATTCTTGGTGTTGTAAGAGCAGTTTTATCATCACGCTGGATAATGAGGGAAGTTCAGGCAATAACAGATCGACATGAATATACAGATATAAAGTTAGTAACTCAAAATGGAAAACTTATCTATTCAAATAAACCATTTAACTTTTTTGAGGATATTTCAGAAAATGCTTTTTTTAAAGCATCATTCTTACTGAATAATGAAGAGTTCATACAAAAAAATGAATTTCCAATAAATCATACTCAAGACGATAGACAACATTTAGAACAACAATACAAAGATTCAGTCAGAAAAAGTGGATATTTTATTATAAAAGAGGGGGGTATTAATAAGCTGTACGCACACTCTCATGCTAAAGATCATACCCATACTAAAGGAACTCACCTCTTACCTCTTGAGAATATTAACTGGTGTATTTTTATTGGAAATAATGTGAACCGTGTACTTTATCCAATTTTTGATCTGCAAAAAAAGATGTTGGTTGCCTATCTATTTATAATGTTCTTATCTCTCTCTTTAGGGTTAATTATTGCAAGACGATACGCAAACTCAATTATTGATCTTAAAGATGCTGCTGTTGCTGTCGCAGATGGAGACCTTAACCAATATGTAAATGTTGCTCTTAAAGATGAAGTTGGTGATTTAACTAAGTCATTTAATATTATGACTTCACAGCTTAAAAAAAATTATGCGGCTCTTAATCAAGAGATTCATATAAGAAAAAAAGCTGAACAAAGAGCTGAGTACGCTTTAAAAGAGTCAGAGTTAGCGTTACAAGAGACTGAATTGGCAAGACAAGAGGCTGAATTTGAAAGTCAAAAATCGGAATACGCAAGGCAAGAGGCTGAGTCTGCAAGGCAAGAGGCTGAGTCTGCAAGGCAAGAGGCTGAGTCTGCAAACCGTGCAAAAAGCAATTTCCTTGCAAACATGAGCCATGAGTTAAGGACTCCTCTTAATGCAATTATAGGCTTTAGTCAGTTGATGGGGAGAGATAAAGATGCTACTGAGAATCAGCGTGAGACTGTCAGCACAATTATGAGAAGCGGTATGCACCTTCTCGCATTGATTAATGATATTTTAGAGATGTCAAAGATTGAAGCTGGAAAAGTTGAATTGCAGTATGAAGATTTTGATTTTTTTCAGATGATACAAGATATAGTTGCTATGATCAAATCGCGTGCTATAGCTAAAGGGCTTGAGCTAATAGTTGATATTGATTCTGCAATTCCTCAATATATTAAATCGGATCAACAAAAACTCCGTCAAATCATTATAAACCTTCTTGTGAATGCAGTTAAATTTACAAAGTATGGGATAATTTTTCTTAGAATTAAATGTCAAACATGCAATAAGATAGATGGAATACCCAAAAACGGAGTAATATTGTTTGAGGTTGAAGATACTGGTATTGGCATATCTAATGAAGATACTAAAAAGCTGTTCCAAAAATTTATGCGAACCCGTTCGGGGATTAACTCAAGCGAAGGAACAGGGCTTGGACTCTCAATCAGTCAAGAGTATGCACGTTTGATGGGTGGAGAAATAACAGTTGAGAGCATTGTTAATAAAGGTTCTTTGTTCCGTTTTTCTATTGGTGTCGAAATAGCAGATATAATTTCCAAAGAGATTAAAAAATCAGCTTATCGCAAAGTCGCAGCTCTTGCCCCTGAACAAATATCCTACAAAATATTGATTGTTGAGGATAACCCTGAAAACCAGACCCTTTTGAGCAAACTTCTTTTGTCTGTAGGATTTGAAGTGCGTATTGCCTCAAATGGTCTTGAGGGTGTTGAAATATTTGAGTTATGGAAGCCTCATTTAATATGGATGGATATGCGAATGCCCGTAATGGATGGCTATGAGTCATGCCGAAGAATAAGACAGATTGAGGCTGAAAATAGTCTATTCCCAAATTCACCCTCAACAAAAAGGGTAACTATAATTGCCCTGACTGCAAGTGCTTTTGAAGAGCAAAAACAACTTGTTTTAGAAGCAGGGTGTGATGACTTTATAAGAAAACCCTTTCTTGAAAATGAGATTTTTGATGCCATTGCAAAATATATTGGTGTAAAATATATCTATGAATCTGAAGATAAATATGACTCATCAGATTTAAAACATTCTTTAGAACAATTTGCCAAAAGAGATATTGATACTCTATTATTGTCAAATAGAATTGCTAATAAAAGAGAATCAGATAATTGTAGTATCCTACCCGAACAATTTATTGCAAATATGAAACAGGCATTAGTTGACCTTGATTTAGATAAAATTGAACAACTTATAGATGAAATAACTTCGGAATACCCAGATATTGCAAGATATATCTCAAAACTTGCTTCTGACTTCAAATATAATGAAATAATGGAGGTTCTGGATAAGCAATAATGGATAATCAAAAAGATATAAAACCACAGGAAAATAACAATCAATTTAAGGATATTATCCTTAAAAATAATAGAACAGAGAGATTTGATATAAATACAATTAGCCCAAAAATTGCCAATATACTTGTTGTTGATGATAATCCTCAGAATCTTCGCCTGTTGATTGCTATTTTAAGTATGCGTGGATACAAGGTTCGTCCCGCACCAAGCGGTGCTTTAGCTTTACAGTCAGCTTTTTCCATATTACCAGATTTAATTCTTCTTGATATTATGATGCCAGAAATGGATGGATATGAAGTTTGTCAAAAACTTAAAGAAAATGAGCTGACAAAGGATATACCTGTTATATTTATAAGTGCTATAGATGCAACTTCAGATAAGGTAAAGGCATTTGAGTTAGGTGCGGTTGACTACATTACCAAACCATTTCATACAGAAGAGATTTTAGCCAGAGTAAATACTCACATATCTCTTCGCAGAACTCAACAATTACTTGAGGAGGAGATTGAGAGAAGAAAGGCATACGAAGAGGAGCTAAAATCTATCTCATTAAATTATCAAAAAATGGCGACCCAAGATTTTTTGACGGGCGTTAGTAATCGAAGGCACTTTATTGAGCGAGCTGAAGAAGAGTTAAGTCGTGCCAAAAGATATAATCACCCACTCAATTTTATGATGATGGATATTGACCATTTTAAAAATATAAATGACACTTATGGACATCAGGCAGGTGATCAAATTTTGAAAAATGTAGCTGTAACCTGCCTTGATAATTTGAGAGTGCATGATCTTTTTGGAAGAATTGGCGGTGAGGAGTTTTCAGCCTTACTTGTTGAAACCTCATTTAATGATGCACTACTTGTAGCAGAGAGAATCCGCAAAAGTGTTGAAGAGTCAACTTGGCATATTGACAACAAAGCTGTAAATTGCACAATCAGCATTGGAATAAGTGAGTTAAATATTAATATGGAACATCTAAATGATAATGATAATAATTTTTCAATAGAGGATAATTTGGCATTTGAGGTTAATAAAGATTCACAAACACTTGATGAACTCATGAGTAAAGCTGATGAGGCACTCTACATTGCTAAATCTTCTGGGAGAAATTGCATTAAATATAGATAGTTTATCTTCTGGTAAGTCCAACATAAAAAGGGAAGCATTATGCTAAAACCTATAAAGGAGGAGTAATGAAAGTTTTTGTATGGACAGCTAAAAATTCAAAAAATAGAACAATAAAAGGTGAAATGGAGGCAGAGAATCCAGATTATGTTAGATCGAGCCTTCAGAGAAGAAAACTAAAACCAATTAAAGTAAAGGAAAAACCAAAGGATATTTTTGAGAATGTAGCTTTTTTGCAGCCTAAGGTAACAGAAACTGATGTCATTATCTTTTGTCGACAATTTTCAACCATGATTGATGCAGGTCTTCCGCTTTTGCAGTGTCTTGAAATTCTCCATTCCCAGCAAGACAATGTTACATTCAAAAAAGTATTAAAAAAAATTAAAGAGTCTGTTGAAACTGGAGAAACTTTTGCAGATGCTTTGAAAAAATTTCCAAAAATATTTGATGAGCTCTTTGTCAACATGGTAGCGGCTGGAGAGGCAGGCGGTATTTTAGATATAATACTTAGAAGATTATCCGCATATATGGAAAAGATGTCAAAGTTAAAAAAACAAGTTAAGGGAGCTATGACCTATCCTGCCATAACTCTTGCAATTGCTGTTATCGTTGTTGCAGTTATTATGATTTTTGTTATTCCAGTGTTTAAAGATATGTTTGAAGGAATGGGAGCCACATTACCTGGACTCACCCTTATGGTTATTGCTTTAAGCGATTTTGTTATGAAATATATCGCATTTATCATTATTGGTATTGTTGTATCTATATCTCTTATAGGAAGGGCATACCGAACTGATAAAGGGAGAATAATGATGGATGATATGGTATTAAAATTGCCTGTTTTTGGTTTACTTATAAAAAAAGTTGCTGTAGCAAAGTTTACAAGAACTATGGGAACAATGATGTCAAGCGGCGTAGCTATACTTGACGCCCTTGATATCGTTGCAAGAACAGCAGGTAACAAAACAGTAGAATTTGCCATAACAGATGTAAAAGGTGGTATTGCAGAGGGGCGCTCTATGGCTGATCCTCTGCTTGAAAGCGGAGTGTTTCCATCTATGGTATGCTCAATGATCTCTGTTGGAGAATCTACAGGAGCGTTAGATATAATGCTTGGTAAGATCGCTGATTTTTACGATGATGAGGTTGATCAGGCTGTAAAAAACCTTACAGACATGATCGAGCCTTTTATGCTTGTTTTTCTTGGAGTTGTTATTGGAGGGCTTGTAATTGCAATGTATCTACCAATATTCAGTATTGCCGGCAATATAAAATAGTCAGACTACATTTTGTTGTTTATAACGTATAGGGTAAAAACAAAACAATTGAGCATTAAAGGCGGTATTCCAGATATCCTCAAATGATAAATAACCTTGAAATACAGCGTGGATTAAAGTGGCTTATCTCTTTTAGGATATTATTTGCTATTATCTTGATATTTTCCACGCTTGTATTTTCTACAAATGAATCTCTTCCATTTGACGCAATACCTTTTGTGTTAGTTTATTTTCTCTCTCTCTTTATTCTTCTTTTATCTGTTATTTATGGGCTACTCTTTAAGAAATTTTCTACCAATCCTATATTTGCATATATTCAGCTTACAATTGATTCTTTTACAGTAAGTGCCATTATTTTTATTACAGGCGGATTCCAAAGCATATTCACATTTATATATCTTATGGTAATTATTACTGCAAGTGTGCTTTTATACCGTAAGGGAAGCCTTATTATTGCAACATTATGTAGCCTTCAATATGGAATTTTAATTGATCTGGAGTATTATGGTTTTATTGCCCCTCTTGTTACTAACGGTCATCTTTCTGCCCAAGTTGCATGGAACCACATTATTTATAGAATTGTTATAGTGATAACAGCTTGTTTTTCAGTAGCTGTGTTAAGTGGCTTTTTAGCAATTCAATCAAGAATTGCTAAAAAAGAGTTGAAACTCATGGAAGATCACCTTAAGAGAGTTCAGAAAATGGCAACAATGGGAGAGCTTGCTGCTGGTATGGCACATGAGATTAAAAATCCATTAGCGTCTCTATCTGGGGCTATTCAGATGCTAAAGGAGGATTCAAAACCAGGCACGCCTAATCACAAATTAATGCAGATTGTTTTACGTGAAACAGAACGTTTATCCAGAATTGTTACAGATTTTCTCTTATTTGCAAAACCATCTATTAAGACTTCAAAAGAGATTAACATATCTCATGAGATTGAAGATACAGTAAGGCTATTTAAACAAGATGCTATTTGTCGTGACAACTCTTCATCAGAAGTTGATTTAAGTTGCAGTAGAGAGATTGAATTTGAAATGAATCTTGATGACTCGTTGTCTATTAAGATAGATAGTGACCATTTTAGGCAGATTCTATGGAATCTTATCAAAAATAGTGCAGAATCCATTCATACTAAAAGAGCTAATTATATTCAAGATTCATTAGATAGTTCTGAATATATTGGATGGATAGGTATAGACCTCTTTAAAATAAAAGACGGTAGAATACTCCTTAAGGTTAGTGATAATGGTTGCGGTATTGACCAAAACGATATTGATTCTGTATTTAACCCTTTTTTCACAACAAAATCCTATGGCACAGGTCTTGGGCTCTCAATTATCCATAGACTTGTCGATTCATATCAAGGTTTCATAGATGTTGAAAGCAAACTCGGAATGGGCACCACTTTTACAGTTCTTTTTAAATAAAAAGGATAGTTATTATCTACTCCTTTTTTTCCCTTTAAGATGCTTATTTGCCTCCATATCAAACCACATGGCAAAAAGTGTAAATTGACTGGCACTCATAAAAGAGAACATAGCAGCAAGAACATTAGTTGACGGAATATATCCCGAAAAATACCAGACTACAAATACCCTCCAAAATAAAAATAGTGTAGCAACACCAAAGAAGAATCCAATTGAGTAAAAGAATACAAGTGGATGAAAATCTCGTATGATATATTTTTCCTTCATTCTCCAGAAAAATAGTTTTATTAAAAGCCAGCCAATGGTAAATATAACTTTTGGAATTTTAATGCCCGATTTTTCACCAATATTATAAACAGGCTCTACAGGAACGTCTACAACTCTAAGATTTTCTACATTAAGTCGGACAAGAATATCGTTTGGCTGCCCATATCTTTTATACATCTTATCCCAATCAATCGCCTCTAATGCTTTTTTATTTATTACTGTGTAGCCAGATTGTGAATCTGCTATGTGCCAATAACCCGATGCAATTTTAGTAAGAAGGGAGAGTATGCCGTTTCCGAAATATCTAATTTTTGGAATTTTTTTAAACGCTTCCCCTGTAAAAAGCCTGTTTCCTTTTGAATAATCAGCTATATTTTCAGCAACTGGGTCCAAGAGTGCTGGTAGATCATCTGGGTTCATCTGACCATCACCAGCCATAACTACTGCTAAATCAAAATTATTATCTCTTGCATATTTATAACCTTGAGCAATTGCCCCTCCAACTCCCTGATTTATCCTCAATGCTATAAGTTCAACTTTTTGATTTATTTTTTGGCACTCTATTATAACATTAATTGTTTTATCACTGCTTTTATCATCAATCACAACTATTTTATCAATATATTCAGGCATTGTTTTGATAACATTTGCTATCTGGGTCTCTTCATTGTGGCAAGGAACAACTACGCAGACACTTTTTTCTTTATACATTGAATAAATCCACCTGCTTAAATAAGGTTATTGTTTTAAAATTTAAAAAAATACTATATTTGAGCTATCACTTGTGCAATTTTTTGCTGCTCTTTTTCTATAAGATAGGGCGACATGGGCAAACTCAAACATTGGGCTGATATCTTTTCCGCAATAGGAAAATCTCCCTTTTTGTAGGCAAGACAAGCAAATGCTCCCTGAAGATGCAAAGGTGCAGTGTAATAAGCTACAGAAGGAATTTTATATTGCGAAAGAGATTGCGAAAGCTTATCTCTATTTGGAGATAAAATAGTGTATTGGGCATAAACCGAACTGTTACCGTTTGCTATTGTTGGTATCTTAATATCCGAAATAGTTGATAAAAATGAATTATAGCGTTCTGCGACTTTGCCTCTAAGCTCACATTCTTGAGGGAATATAGCAAATTTCTCCAAAAGAATAGATGCCTGTAAAGTGTCCAACCGTCCGTTAATTCCAACTATAGGGTGCTGATGTTTCACTTTTTGACCATGAAGCCTTATTTGACACATCTTATCTGCTAAATCATCATTTGTGGTAAATATAGCACCACCATCTCCATAGCAACCAAGTGGTTTGGTAGGAAAAAATGATGTACACCCAATAATTGATAAATTACAGGCTTTTTTACCGTTGTGTACAGCTCCAAAACATTGGGCAGCATCTTCTATTACAGGAATCCCGTATTTATCAGCAATTGAATTTATGTGTGTCATGTCTGCACATTGACCATAAATTCCAACAGGAATTATAGCTCGTGTGCGAGAATTTATTGCTGACTCTAATTTTTCTGGATTCATGTTAAAGGTGTCAGGGAGGATATCTACAAATACAGGTTTAGCACGTAATAAGGAGATCACCTCTGCTGTTGAAATCCATGTATATGGAACTGTTATAACCTCATCTTCAGGTCCAATGTCAAGTGCCATCAGAGCCATTAGCAAAGCATCAGTTCCGCTTGCACATGTGATGCAATGTTTAGCACCCACATAAACTTTGAGCTTATCCTCAAGTTCAGATATTTCAGGACCCATGATATATTGTCCATGACGCATTACCTTTAAAATACTTTTTTCAATCTGTGGAAGATTTGCATGCTGCTGTGTTATTAGGTTGATAAAAGAGATACTTCTCGAATTTTTATCACGGTTTTTATCCCTTATCCATAATAGAGCGTCGGCAGGCGTAAGTGCTGATACTTCTTTAAGGGTATCGAATGCCATATCTTCAGTAACAATACAGACTTCAGAGCCAAAGAGACTTCGAGCAGTTGCAGCAATTTGGGCATCTTCAAAATCATGGGCAGCCTCATAAACATCTTTTTGCTCAAAACCATAATTAGTAAGAATAGAGGCGAAACTAAAAAGGTTATTCATCAACATGGCAACAAGAGATTTAACCTTATTTGAAGAGACTCCTCTTTGTTGTAGTATTTTTTTTGCTAAATAATTTAGAGTAGGAAGCATAGAAGCAGCAACCCAGATTTTAACACCTGTTGCAACAGATTCATCTATAAGGGCTTCTGTAGTTTCGGCAGAATTTTCACGAATCCAGAGATCAACAATAACATTTACATCAAGGATAATATTTTTATCTGCATTCAAGATATTTCTCCTCAAGGTGGTTATGCCACATATGTTTATATTCTTGAGCTGTAACAGAGTTAGTTATGTTGCCATCTCTTTTGCAACCTAAAATTGCATCAAGTTGCTTGCGGATACTAAAATGACTAGGGGAAACATCAACTTCCTTATGATCTGTTTCTTGATTGATTACCAGCTCATCTTCAATTTCTACGCTAACTCTAAATACTTCTTTGCATAGAGATAGAGTTTTAGGTAATATAAGTTGTCCATTATTATAAACCGCTTCTACTTT
Source organism: Desulfamplus sp. (assembly GCA_015233755.1). Taxonomy (GTDB): domain Bacteria; phylum Desulfobacterota; class Desulfobacteria; order Desulfobacterales; family Desulfobacteraceae; genus Desulfamplus. The sequence goes on from JADFXA010000023.1 coordinate 14,933, forward strand.
CATAATTTCAGCTTTTTCCTATACATTTGCAGATATTATTCTCGAGTAGATAATTCTCTTCGGTATGATGGCAAACAGCCACTCCTTCTCCATAAATCGGCAGTTCCAGTCTTTCTCCAAACTTACTAATCCATCCGATCTGTTTAGCTGGAACTCCGACCATAAGGGCAAAATCAGGAACATCACGGTTTATCACAGCACCAGCACCTATAAAAGCATATTGTCCAATAGTAACTCCACATACAATCGTAGAGTTAGCGCCTAATGTTGCCCCTTGTTTAACTACAGTATTTCGATACTCATCTTTTCGGGAAATAGCAGCGCGCGGATTGTACACATTGGTAAAAACCATACTGGGACCACAAAATACATCATCTTCAAGAGTTACATTGTCATATACAGAAACATTATTCTGAATTTTGACATTATTCCCAATAACAACTTTATTCCCGACAAACACATTTTGACCAAAAGAACAATTGTGCCCAATAGAAGCACCTGAAGAGATATGTACCCAGTGCCAGATACGGCAACCTTCTCCAATTGTGGCGCCAGAATCAACTATAGCAGTAGGATGAATTTGATAGACCATAAATTACCTCAATAAAACTCCTTATCGCTTTGAGGGCGACGAGGGCAGTGTGACTTTAATACTCCAGTGGTAAAGAGACTGTTTTGCCATCTCTGGCAGAGAGATATGCTGCAATAAGAACCTCTAAACTCTTTAATCCCTCTCTGCCGTCTGTTTCAGGTTCAGCTTCACCGCGAAGTACATCAATCACATTTTTATAATAAAGCGGGTGTCCAAAACCATAAACAGATGTTGTCTGATAATTTGCATCTTTAACTTGCGAATCGTACTCTTTCTTATCTTGAAAATCCCAAGTTTGGATATCATTTACAGCCACACCACCTACTCTGACAGTCCCTTTTTCTCCAAGAATTGTTATCGAACCTTCGTAGTTCTTAGGATATGAATTCATTGTTACAGCCATTGAG
>JADFXA010000240.1 GCA_015233755.1 Desulfamplus sp.
CCTTAAAGAAATGCATAACGACGGTTTAGTAACCTTTTTGACTGTGGAAGGACTTGATATAAATACAAATTTTCATTTGTGTGAGTTTGGCTTGCAACTTCTGATGCATAAGCAATCATTTTTAGAAGCCGAGCTTAGTTACACATAACAAGTCGGTCAACCAGACCGCCAGAACGTGAGCGCTTCTTGGCGTACTATTCAAGGCGGCTGGTTAGCTCTGCGTTAATCCAAAACTAAGGAAAAATTTATGTCAAATCCAGAGCATTTTAATAAAATATTTGCCAATAAATTACCTGGCTATCTTGGTATTGTCGTTACTGGTATGATTGGAACAGAAGTCAGAGCTGAAATGGAGGTGAACCAATCAAACATAGCCCCAAACGGCTTTTTATTTGCTGGTAGCGTTGTAACTTTGGCAGATACTTTGTGTGGAAATGGATGTATTTCTAATTTGCCAGAAGGTGCATCTGGCTTTACCACCATTGAATTAAAATCCAACCACTTGGGAACAGCCAGGGAAGGAACAATTGAGTGTGTAGCCAAAGCAGTTCACATGGGAAGAACAACACAAGTCTGGGATGCAATCGTAACTCACAAGCAATCAGGAAAAACTATTGCTTTGTTTCGGTGTACACAAATGATTCTATATCCGTAGCTATAATGTTGACCGAGGTTAAATAAAATATAACTGTATCTTCTTTTTTCTATGTACTAAATTTCTTATTTTTTCTGCCCCACTTGATGACCTCATTTCCACTTTTCTACCCTTTTTTCTTTAAAATCCCACAATTCTATGATTCTGTTCACAGAAGCTCTTTTAGAAGCTTTAAATTCTGTAAAAATTACCGTAAAAAAATAATCTTTGCTATTTATACTTTACTAAGTCCATGTTAAATAACTATTATAAACCTTAATTGATCAGGAAACTTTATTCATCTCTTGCTATATTTTAAAGAGTTAAGAAGAGAGCGAAATCAAGATATTGTTTATCCCTATATCTAAAATTATAGATATTTAAAATTATAAATGAACAATAAAGTAACTTTATGACAATTCAATGGTTCCCAGGACACATGCAAGAGACAGAGATTTTTTTAAAAAAAGCTGTCTCTGATGTTGATGTAGTTATGGAGATACTTGATGCAAGAGCTCCTGTTTCAAGTTCTAATCCGCTTCTTGACCAAATATGCAAAAATGTTTTAAGAATAAAAGTTCTTAATAAACAAGACCTTGCGGATTCTGTAACTACTCGTTTATGGCTTGATTATTTTAAGGATACTAATGGATCAAACAGTTCTGATTATAAAAAATGTTGTGAATCAGCGGCTATTGCCATTAATGGAACTGATACTCTTGATACATGGCGTGCTTTAGATTTTGCAATATCAGAGCTTTTAGAGTCACCAAGTAAAAAATCAACATCTCCTACCTCATCAAAAAGCCGAAGATTAAGGATCATGGTTGCTGGCATTCCAAATTCAGGTAAATCTACAATTATGAATACTCTTGCTGGAAAAAAAGTTGCAAAAACAGGAAATGTCCCAGCAATTACAAGGCATCAACAGCGAACTTCTCTTAAAAACAAGATTGATATTTATGACACACCAGGTGTTTTGCCTCCTGTGTTAGAAAATAGGGAAAGAGCATATAGACTTGCTGTAAGCGGTGCTATATCTGATGTGGCAATTGATTATAACGATATTGCCATGTTTATACTCAAATATTTGATTGAAAGATATCCTGATTATCTTAAAAATAGATATAACCTTGAGAATCTTTTAGATACATCTACTAAAGATGATATTGATGAGAGAGTTATAATTTTGGAAAAAATAGGAGTAAATAGAGGCTGCCTTAAAAAAGGCGGAGTTATTGATCTCCAAAAGGCTTCGGAGCTACTTATAAGAGAGCTAAGAGCAGGGAAAATAGGGCGTATAAGTTTTGAATCACCAGAAGATTTTTCATAAATAAATGTTTTTAACTAACATAAAGATATTTTTAGCAACCCCATAGAAATTCTCAGAGTTGGACTATGATGACTACATTAAAAAAGTGTTTAAAAAAGATTAATCTATCTAATTTCACGTCGCTTTTGTATGCATTTTTGTTTGCTTTTATCGTTAGCATAACAACGCTCTCATCTGCATTAGAGCATTCTACCTATTCAGCTGAGAGAAAAGCACTTGGCATTAATAACACTCTTAAGAAAGTTATGTTTACAAAAGACGATGCTGATACATGTGTAGGTGTTGTAGCAGCACTTGAGAGATCTCATTATCTTGGGTTAAGATTTAATGACAACCTCTCCTCGAAAATATTCAATCAATATATTAATATTCTCGATCCTGCTAAAAATCTTTTTACCAAAAAAGAGATAAATGAATTTGAGAAAATTCGCTACTGGCTTGATAATACGCTTAAAAAAGGGGATCTTACACCTGGGTACGCCCTATTCAACATATATCTTGAACGATCTTTTGAAAGACTCAACTACATTATAAAAAATATTGATAATTGGAAAAAGAAATTAAAATTCGATGGAAACGATGAAATAACATTAGATAGAAAAAAGGCTCCTTGGCCCTTTGATAAAAATGAGTTGACACAGCTTTGGGAGCAGGAACTTAAAAACGCAATAATAACACTTCAGCTTGAAGGGGAAAGTGATGATGATATTACAAATCTTCTCACAAAACGTTATAAAAACAGATTAAACAGATTAATGCAGATAAATTCTGAAGACGCTTTTAAAACATATATTAATGCTGTTGCAATGAGCTTTGATCCGCACACACAGTTTTTTCCTCCTCGTATGTCAGAAGATTTTGATATTCAAATGAGCTTATCTCTTGAAGGGATAGGAGCTATATTGCAGACAGAATATGAATATACAAAGGTTGTTAGTCTCATACCAGCAGGTCCTGCTGATAAATCTGGGCTTCTAATGCCGGGAGATAAGATAATCGGAGTGGGACAAGGTCTGAAAAGCGTTATACAAGATACGGTTGGTTGGCGTATTGATGAAGTTGTCAATATGATACGCGGACCAAAGGACTCTTTTGTTACGCTCAAGATAATACCTGCTGGCCAGAAAGGCTCTCAGAATTTCAAAGTTATCAGTATCAAAAGAGATAAGGTAAAACTTGAGGAACAGGCTGCTCACAAAAAAGTTGTCCCTTTTAAAAAGAATGGAGCTATTTTTAATATAGGCATTATTACTATTCCAACATTTTATCTTGATTTTAAAGGTATGCAAGAGGGCACAGATGATTATAGAAGCACTACTCGAGATGTATTTTTTTTGATTGAAGAGCTTAAAAAAGAGAATATTCAAGGGTTAATTATTGATCTTAGAGATAACGGCGGCGGTGCCCTTCAAGAGGCTAATCAACTGACAGGACTTTTCATAAAATCAGGACCTACTGTTCAGATACGTTCAAGAAATGGATATATGTCAAGATTAGAAGATGCTGATCCTTCAATTGCGTACAACGGACCGCTTATTGTAATGGTTAACCGTATGAGCGCTTCTGCATCAGAGATATTTGCGGGAGCTATCCAAGACTACAACAGAGGAATAGTTGTAGGAACTCAAACATTTGGTAAAGGTACTGTGCAGGCACTTCAACCAATTGATGATGGACAACTAAAACTCACTAATGCAAAATTCTATAGAGTGTCTGGTGAAAGCACACAACATCGTGGAGTTGTTCCTGATATTGACCTACCATCTATCTATAATAGTGCTGAAACAGGAGAAAGCTCTCTTGAGGGTGCTCTTCCGTGGGATAAATCAGAGCAAGCATCATATATCCCTTATCCTGAAACAAATATTAAGCAAATACTTTCACAGCTAAAAGAAAAACATCTTAAGAGAGTTGATACTAATCCTGATTTTAGATACCTCAAGGAGAAATAT
>JADFXA010000241.1 GCA_015233755.1 Desulfamplus sp.
TTTTTCAAAAATCAGGAGCTTATTTTCCAATCTTTGAAACAGAGCAAGAAAAATTTAAAATGCGTGATCAATATAACAGTCGTTATAACAGTCTTTTGAGATCGTATTGTCAGTATGACAGCCTTTTGAGACTGACCGAGCTAACTAAAAACGACCACCATATTCATAAAATTTTATATCATAAAAGAGAGCTTTCCTTAGAAAATAGAGAATATATTTGTGATATTGAGAAATTTGACAAAGAATTGTCAATAAAAGCCATTAGAAACGCCATAAATCGGAGAGGACTTAATGCTGAACTATTTGAGGGTTTAACTAAAAATTCTTTTCGAATTTCATATAAATTTAACCCCAATATATTGGTATCCATAATAATACCTTTTAAAGATAACCATGACGTTCTTCATACTTGTATTCAAAGCATCTTGAAAAAAACTAAATATAAAAATTATGAGATCATCTGCGTAAATAACCAAAGCAAAGAGCGTGAGAAATTTTTGGAAATAGATATATGCGGATATGGCTCTTTAAAATCTTTTTATGATAAACAGCTTTGCAATCAAGATGCTACGATTTTTTACCAGGAAGGTACAGTTGCTTTGCCGTCTCTTACTATTCTGGATTATGATAAACCTTTCAATTATTCTGCTATCAATAATTTTGCTGCCAAACATGCAAAAGGAGATGTCCTTTTATTTCTAAATTCAGATACTGAGGTCATTTCAGAAGAGTGGTTAGAAGCGATGCTTGAACATGCCTGTCGTGATAATGTTGGGGCGATTGGTGCTAAGCTCTATTATGTAAATGATACAATACAACATGCAGGAGTTATAGTTGGAATTGCTGGGGTTGCTGGACATGCTTTTAAGCATATCAAAAGAGATGAAAAAGATTTTTATCACGGATTTCCCTGTATGGTTAGAAATGTAAGTGCTGTTACTGGAGCTTGCATGATGACAAGGCGTTCTGTTTTTGAAGAAGTCGGAGGCTTTGATGAAGAGTATTTTAAGGTAAGTTATAATGACTTAGATTTATGTCTTAAAATGAGGGAAAAAGGTTATCAGATTATATATACCCCTTTTGCAGAACTTTACCATTATGAGTCTTACAGCAGAGGTTATAGTTTTGATCCTGCTGCAACAGAGAATATTAAAGCAAAGTGGGGTAAAACTCTTGAGTTAGACCCTTTTTATAACCCCAATCTTACTATTTACAAAGAAGATTGGAGTTTTGAATAGCTCTCTAATGTTAGTTTTACGATACTTTAAAATAAGAACTCTTGGGGCATTGAATAATGGATAAAGAATTTTCTATATCTTCAGTTGATTTACCTTCCATTGATATAATTATTGTCAATTATAATGGTATGGACTATCTGCCAACCTGTCTGGAATCTCTATTTTCCTCCGAATATCCTAAATTTTCAGTAATTGTTGTTGACAACAATTCTTCTGACAAAAGTGTTGATTGGATAAAATCAAACTATCCTCAAGTAGCTGTTATTAAAAATAAAGAAAATGAAGGTTTTGGAAAGGCAAATTTACGCGGCATTAAATATGGTAATTCTCCTTTTTTTGTATTGCTTAATAACGATACTAAGGTTGATCCAGAATGGCTATTGCCACTTATGGCTATTATGCAAAAAGAGCCTCTGTGTGCTGCTGCTTGTTCAAGATTGATGTTTATGGATAGACCGAACGTTATTAATGCTGCTGGTGGTGGAATGAATTTTGTTGGTTATGGCTATGATCATGATATTTTTTCAACCGTTCCTCATCAACATCCTTACTTGTCAGACTCTTTGAGCCTCTCTTCTAAAATTGCTACAAATAATAGTGTATCACAATTATTAGCCCCAGATTTCTATAAAACTAAAGAGGTATTTTTTCCAACTGCTGCTGCTTGTCTTATCAGACGGTCAGCTTTTGATGATATTGGCGGATTTGATAGCTCTTTTTTTATGTACCATGAAGATGTTGATTTAGGTTGGAGATTTCACCTTAGAGGTTACTCTGTTAAGTATATTCCTCAATCTGTTGTTTTTCATGCTTTTGGAGGAACTTCACTTAAATCAGGTAGTTTATATTTTAGGAATAGATTAGGGCTAAGACATGCTTTAAGAAGCCTTCTTAAAAACTATGAGATTAATACACTAAAAAGGGTAATTCCGATTTTTTGCCAATTAGGTATTAATAACTTCAGAGCTGGTATTCCAACTGGTTTTTTTAGAGCTATTATTTGGAATTTTCTAAGGTTACCGGAAACTATTATTCAAAGAGCAAGAGTGCAAAGGTACCGAAAAGTAACAGATAAAGAGTTAGAACCACTTATTTGGCAAGATATAGCTCTGCCTGTTAATATTCTTGAGCATATACAAATTAAAGAACAAGCATAATAAAAGAGTAAAATCAAATTTATTTCTTGGTTTGCTTTGCTATTCAAATAAGCAATATGGAAATTTTTAAATCAAATGAAAAGAGATAACAGTAATAATGTAAGCGTTATTATTCCTACCTACAATAGATGCAAGATATTGTATAAAGTATTGATAGCTCTTGAGAGGCAAACAATTGATAAATACAGGTTTGAAGTTCTGATAATTGATGATGGGTCAACAGATGAAACTGCCCAGATGGTTAAAGAGTTTTTGATTAGCAGTAAGCTCAATATAAGATATTTTTTTCAGGAAAATAAAAAACAAGGTGCGGCAAGAAATCTTGGAATAGAATATGCCGAGATGCCAATTATCATTTTCATTGGAGATGATATAGTTCCATCTCCTCATTTTATTGAATCACATCTTATATTCCATAGAAGTCTTGAAGAGCCTAATAAAAGTTGCGTAATTGGTTATACAACATGGCACAAGGATATTAAAGTTACTCCTTTTATGAAATATATTGGAGAATTTGGACATCAGTTTGGCTATTCACTTATTGAGGGTATTGGCCCTTTAAGATTTAATTTTTACTACACATCTAATCTATTAATTCCAACATCTCTGTTAAAAACTCTTGAACACGTTTTTGATGAGGATTTTGATGTTTATGGTTGGGAAGATATTGAATTGGGCTATAGACTTGAAAAGTTAGGAACAAAACTCTTTTACAATCGTGATGGTGTGGCATACCATCACCATCCTGTGAGTGTCTCCTCATTTTGTAGGCGGCAGCAAAATGTTGGCAGAGCATCAAATATATTTCTTAAAAAACATCCTGAACTTGAGTGGTTTTTGGGGGATAAGGCTATTTTGGAAAATAATGCAAAACAATATTTCAAAGCCGTTATTTATAAAAATATTGTCAATCTTGTTGATAATCTATTCTCAATTCCTGTATCTCATAACATTTATAAGTTTATTCTTGATACCCACTATGCAAAAGCAGCCTTTTATTAAAGGCAATTGGCCTTCAGCCACTTTTGTGAAATTGATTTTTATAATTTTCTAATTAGCATTAAATAGATTGAGAGTTGAACCATGTTAAACAAATCATTAAATAGACCACTTGTTTCAATTATAGTTAGAACGAAAGATAGACCTTACCTATTAAAACAAGCATTAGCATCAATCACATCTCAAACATACGATAATATTCAAGTTATTCTAATAAATGATGGCGGTTGTGCTATAAATATTGATGAAATAAAGACAATACTTGTAAATCGAACACTTACATATATTCACAATCAAAATACTCTTGGTCGCTCAGAAGCTGGAAATGTTGCTTTAAGTCATATAGAAGGACGCTATTTTGGCTTTCTTGATGATGATGATACTCTCTTTCCAGATCATATAGACACTTTAGTATCTTTTTTGGAAAATTCTGACTATAGAGTAGCATATTCAGATGTAGTTGAATTTAGAAAAAAATATAATACTGAAACG
>JADFXA010000242.1 GCA_015233755.1 Desulfamplus sp.
TTGTTTATATGACATTTAAACATAGATTTGGTATTACTTTGCCAAGATCAACAGAAGAGATGGCAGATATTGGAGAAAGTGTTGAAGAAGGTGAATGGCGTGCAGGAGATCTTCTCTTTTTTAAAACAGGTATTGTTACAAGACATGTAGGAGTTTATATAGAAGATGGGCGTTTTTTGCATGTATCAAGCATAAAAGGGGTAATAATATCAAGTCTTAACAACAACTACTGGCGTAATACCTATTGGAAGGCAAAGAGAATATAATTTGCTTTGAATTTTCATATCTGATAGAAAGCACGGCTCAATAAAATAATTAATGAATTGAGTTTTAAACTACAATAACCTTCTATTTAAATTAAAATTAAAACATAATATAAAATTTATAGTTTCTTAACAGGAGATTTTTAAATGAGTAACATACTACCTGAATTTGGATTGTCATTTGATGATGTTCTGCTTATCCCTGAATATTCAGCCATTTTGCCTGACTCTGTCCAAACACATACACGATTGACCCGTGATCTAAATATAAACATACCAATTGTAAGTGCTGCAATGGATACTGTAACTGAAGCATTGACTTCAATTAGTATGGCAAGAGCTGGCGGGCTTGGATTTATCCACAGAAATTTAAGTATTGAGGAGCAGGTAGTTGAAGTTGATAGAGTAAAAAAATCTGAAAGCGGTATGATTGTTGATCCAATAACAATATCTCCTGATGCTCCAATCTCAACTGTTCTTGAGATCATGGCAAAATACAGAATTTCAGGAATTCCAGCAACTGAAGGTGATAAACTTGTGGGTATTGTCACAAACCGTGATTTAAGATTTGAAACAGAGCTTGAAAAGCCTGTCCGTGAAGTTATGACGAAAGAAAATCTTGTTACTGTACTTGAAGGATGTTCTCTTGAAGAGTCAAAAAAGATGTTGCATCAGCATAGAATTGAAAAGCTCCTTGTTGTTGATAAAGAGGGAAAACTCAAAGGGCTTATTACAATAAAAGATATTGAGAAGATAAAAAAATATCCAAATGCCTGTAAAGACTCAATGGGGCGTTTAAGAACTGGTGCTGCAATTGGTGTTGGCTCTGATATGATGAATCGTGTTGAAGCTCTTTTAAATGCTGGGGCTGATGTTCTTGTAATTGACACATCACACGGACACTCCATGAATGTTATAAATGCTGTAAAAAATATTAAACACTCTTTTCCAGATTCTCAAGTTATTGCTGGCAACGTTGCAACGGCTGCTGGAGCAAAAGCTCTTATTGACGCTGGCTCTGATGCAGTGAAAATTGGAATTGGACCTGGTTCTATATGCACAACCAGAATTGTAGCTGGTGTAGGTGTACCTCAGTTTTCTGCAATATTAAACTGTAAAGAGATATCTAATGAGACCGGTGTTCCTATAATTGCAGATGGTGGTATTAAGTTTTCAGGAGATATTACAAAGGCAATTGGTGCTGGTGCCCACTGTGTAATGCTTGGAAGTCTTCTTGCCGGAACACAAGAGAGCCCAGGTGAAGTTGTAATTTTTCAAGGAAGAAAATATAAAGCCTATCGTGGTATGGGGTCTGTAGAGGCTATGAAAAAGGGAAGCAGCGATAGATATTACCAAAAAGACCATAAAGATGATGAGACTCTTGTGCCAGAGGGTATTGTTGGAAGAATTCCATACAGAGGGACAATAAGAGAAAATCTTGTTCAGATGCTTGGCGGGCTTAAAGCTGGAATGGGCTATCTTGGTGCATTGACGGTTGAGGAGTTAAGACAAAAAGCATCTTTTGTTAAAATTACTGCTGCTGGTTTAAGAGAGAGCCATGTACATGATGTAATTATCACCAAAGAGGCTCCAAACTACAGTGTTGATAGTATGAAATAGGTAAAGTGTTATAAATCATATTAGCCCTAAAATTAATTTCAGGGCTAATATATAAGCTCTCTGCAAAAAAAATATCAGATCCTAAATTTTCCGACTACCGATTTAAGACTACCAGCCATATCTGACAAACAAGAAGCGCTTTCATTTATTTTATTGCTGTTATTGGCAATGTGATTAGATATTGATGTAACAGTGGTTATTTCTCGGGTTATACCTGCAACTCCTTCGCTGCTGTGGGAAACATTCTGGTTTACATCTCCTATTCCTGTAGAAATTTGTGATACATTTCCAGCAATTTCGCTCGTAGTTGCAGACTGTTCCTCCACAGAACTTGCAATGATATTTATCATATCATTAATTTCATTTACCTCTTTACCTATTTCAGTTATATGCTCTATGGTTTTTTGAGCAACAGACTGAATACCACTCACCTTTTCTTTGATTTCTCCTGATGCTCCTGAAGTCTGCCTCGCAAGCTCCTTGATCTCGTTTGCAACAACCGCAAAACCCCTGCCAGCTTCTCCTGCCCTTGCCGCTTCTATGGTAGCATTCAAAGCCAGCAGATTGACCATATCAGATATTGCTGTAATTGTTTCAACTACCTTGCCAATTTCCATGGCAGCTTCTCCAAGTTTTTCCATCTCTTTAGATGCAACTGATGTCCTTGAAACTGCAACGCTGGTTTTTTTAGAGACATTTGCACTGCTCTTTGCAATCTCATTGATTGTTACTGTCATCTCTTCTGCTGCTGCAGATACTGTATTGATACTGTTTGAGGCTTCTTCCATAGCTGCAGCAACAGAGTTCATATTTATACTCAAATCTTTAGATGTAGAAGCTACAGCAGATGCTTTCTGATTTGCCTCTCCTGAATCCTTGAACATCACTTCTGCAATTGCCTTCAATTCAGATGATGCTCCATCAAGACTCATAGCATTATGAGACATATCCTGCATCATGGCATGAATACGTTCAATAAAACGGTTAAAATTTGCAGCAAGCTCTCCAACCTCATCATTACTATTCACATTCAATCTTCTCGTAAGATCTCCTTCTCCCTCTGCAATATCCTTTAGGCCGTTTACAACACGCCTTACTGGTCTAACAATTGCCCGTGTTGTCATTGTTCCGTAAAAAAGTCCGACAAGAACCGCACCTAATACAGAAATCAAAATTACTATGTTCGAATTCCTTCTTTCTGTATCCATTTTTTTAAATGAAATATCTCTTACTTCAAGAAGGCTTTTGTTGACCGCTGTCTTTGACTGGTCAAGTGCTCCTGATATTTCGCCTTGCGTCAACACAGATGCCTGGTATTGCTTTAGAAGGGGCTCAACCTTGAGAAAACCATCTTTAACGGGAGCGAACATCTTGTTCATCATTTTATTTGTTCCATTCTGTTCTTCCCAATTCTTGACAGCCTTATCAAGTGATTTGAGATGCTCAAGAATTACATTCCATTTGGCGTCTGTGGTTCTTTGAAAATACCCTTCGCAGTCAGCCTTGATAAGAACAATCCCTGCTTTGACTGTATCAAACCATTGAGCATTCTTTTCAATATCTGCAAACAATGTGAAAAGAGCATCTGCATCATTGCTCTTGCTATTTTCAACTGTAGTCAATTGATTAAAATTTTTTTCAAATATATCAATTTCTTTTCTGATTTTTTTAACAATAGTGTCAATATCTTGTGATGTGTTTTTCTTACCAATCACAGAGTCTGTCTGTTTTTTGCAATCTTTTATATTAGTTTGGAACTTTTTAATTGCATCAGCTTGACTGCTTCTACCTTCACTGTAATTGTAAAGAAGATAGCGGTCACTATATGCTGCTGCGACAGTAAAACTGTTTTTAACCTCGTCAATGCTGCTGTAGAAATCTGTTTCGCTGACAACATTCCTAAGAGAGCTGAACCCTGAATATCCAACAACAATTGTAAGTAAAAGAATCACCCCAAAACCTAT
>JADFXA010000243.1 GCA_015233755.1 Desulfamplus sp.
TGCCTCTCATAAAATTACCACATGAAAATAATTTAAGGAGGGATCATGACTAATAGTTCGATCTCAAAGAAAAATTTTGAAAAAGCACTTAAAATAGGCAGACCTGGCAATATTAGGAGACTTTTTCCAAATTCCCACGCATTAATTGTTAGTGGAAAATATATCGACCGAGCAATGATAAAAAAAAATAAAGCAATGACAATTGCTGCAAATGCCAGAAACCATTTTGTTATTCAAGGCACTTTGATGGCTGCACAGCGTGCAAATGCCGCAATTATTATTGAAATTGCCCGTTCAGAAGGTGGAACTTCTGCATATTGTCCTGTAACTCTTTGGAATATCGCAAGGCATGTTGATGCTCTTTGTAATGAACTCAATATTACAATTCCAGTTGCGATCCATGCTGACCATTTTGGTATCAAGAATATTGAAGATATAGTACAGGCAAAGATTGAAATTCCCTCTCTTTTTGACGCTGGTATTACATCAATTGCAATTGATGCTTCACACCTTACTGACGCTCAAAATCTTCTTGCAAATTTAGAGTTGATACCATTTGTGCCAGATTGGGCTGGCCTTGAGACAGAAGTTGGTGAAATTAAAGGTAAATCTGGACTTTCAACAGCAGAAGAAGCTCTTTTTTTAATTCAAGGATTAAATGCTCACAATATTTTTCCAAATTGGATTGCCCTTAATAACGGCACAACTCATGGTATTGAAGAGAGTGGAACTGGTATCAATGTAGATCTTACTCGCCAGATACATAAAACATTGGAAAAATATAATGTATCTGGCGCCCAACATGGCACATCTGGTAATAGTTCTGCAAAATTGTTAGAGATTGCCCAAAAAACAAGAACAACAAAGGCAAATGTAGCCACTGCACTTCAGATGATCTCATGGGGTGTTGAAGTAAATGACTTTGGAAATGCAATTCTTGATATAAACGGAGATTTTATCAAGAATCCAGATAAAGGAGTAAATGAACAAACTTGGAAAAAAATGCTCTCTTTTGCTGAAAAACAGAAACTTAAAGGTGGGGATTATAAGAAGCTAAACCTTCCATTTGAGAACATTTTTCTTTCACAGCCTAAGGCTATAAGAGATCGTATGGCAAAAGGTGTTGAAGAGTTTGTTTTTAACATGCTTGTAAATATTTTCAATGCACAAGATACAGCTCCAATTGTAATTGATGATATTATAAACTGTGATTCCTATGATCCTGGTCCAAAATCTACACGTATTGAAAGGTCTGAAGATTGGACAAAAGAGGAGATTGTAAAAAAAGGGGCTTTAATTCAAAGCGACAAGGGTGTGAACGGAAATTTTGATGATTAAATGAAAAAAACTTTAGTTTTAACTCTTATATGCCGATCTGGTGGATAAAGGAGAAAAAGACCATGCAGATTCCATCATATCAAATACAAAATGTTCTCAAGGTTTACAGCAAGCAATTAAGCCAAGGACGTGCTATAGCCAGAAATCAGCAGGCTGGAAATGATACTATCTCTGCTGACAAGGTCAAAATATCTGCAGAAGGTAAAAGAGCAGCAATTATAGAAAAAGTTGCTGCTGGTATTGTAGATAAGATTACAACTGTTGGTCCACAGGAAACTATGGAAAAAGAGATAACGGGTAAGCTTGAAAAAGAGATGGGTGGGAAAATTGATTTTACTAAAAGAAAAGGGGAGAAATTTAGCTTTAGTTCAATTGATGAAAACAACCAAAAAAGCACCCAGACTCTTTCTGTAGAAGATTCCAACTTTGTATTAAAAAGAATGACACAATTAGCAAGAGAAGCTGCGGGTGAAACGATAGATATATGAACAGAGAGGTGAAGATATGAGAATCCAAAATCCCAATACTATATTTGTTCAAAAGGCATATTCACAGTCTGAAACAAATAAAACGTCAAAATTTATTCAGGTTGAAAGTGCTATAAAAAGTGGAAAAAGCGATAGTGTAACTTTTTCTGACACTACATTACAACTTCAGAAAATTTCTGCTGCTATGGATAATTCGCAGGAGAGCAGAATAGATAAAATTAACTCTCTCAAAGAGTCTATAGCACGAGGAACATACTCTATTGAGCCTGAAAAAATAGCTGAAAAATTAATGAACTCCTTTTCTATTTGATAGTCTTACTGATGATATTTTTCTAAAAACTAAAGAAAGTTGTGATGCTTCAGAATATAATATTTGCAAAATATAAATTGTATACTTTGTTCATCTTATTAGGTTAAAAAAATAGAAGCCCAGCAAAAAATTCCTATGTACCAAACTTTTTGATAATCCTTTCTTAAAAAATTGCCTACCTATATTTACCTAAATATTAAATTGTTCTATAAATATTGTCGACTTTACTAAAATTATCGTTTATATTTATTTAAATAAATATGGTATAAACAAGATGTTATATTTTTTAGATAATATCATCATTATCGCTGGTCTGTTTTTTGCTTATATTATTTTTCATAATAGTTAGTAATTTATTATTAACACTTAAGCTTTATAGGTGAACAAAATGATAGACTCAATAAGCGGTTACACGCCAATTGGCCAAAATAATAGCGCTACTTCAAGTAAAATCGAAAATGCTGAAAATGCAGAGCTTTTTAAAAAGTTACTTAATAAAGCTGTGCAAGACAAGGTAGATCAAACTCATACAATGGCGAGTAGTATTGAAGAGGTAGGGGCATTAGGGACGGTGCAGAAAAATAGAGCAGCAGATCTGATATCAAAAATTTCTTCTATAAATGACATTAATATCAATAATCCTATATCAGAGGTTGAAAACAGAGCAAAGGAGCTTATTGATAAATTGAGCCTATATACAAATGAGTTAGAAAATCCTAAATTCTCTTTAAAAGATATAGATAGCTTAATGAATGACATTAATGATAGCGCTGGTAATCTTCTCAAAGATGCTGAAGATTTAGGTGGAAATACTGATCAAAAGCTAATGGATATTATTCGTGAGTGTACAATTGTGGCACAATCTGAATATATAAAATTGCAGAGAGGCGATTATCTCGACAGCTTTGCTTGATTTTATGTTAATTAAGAGGAAAATTGTTTGCTCCTTCTTATTTTTATACCTTGTTGCTCAAGGTGATTTTTAATATCAGTTATAGTATAAGTGCCATAATGCACCATAGATGCTATAAGAGCTGCATCGGCACGGCCTTTTGTTAAAACCTCAGATATATGTTCAGGTTTTCCAGCTCCTCCTGAAGCTATAACTGGAATGGATACATTATCTGAAATCAGGCGAGTTAGAACCATTTCATAGCCATCTTTAGTCCCATCAGCATCAATTGAGTTCAGGCATATTTCGCCAGCTCCAAGTGCCTGACCTTTTTTTGCCCATTCAAGAGCATCAATACCCATGTATGTTCTACCACCGTTGATGACAACCTCGTAGCCAGAGGCAATCCCTTCTTTTTCTCCAACATGTTTTACATCCATACCCAAAACAATACACTGATTTCCAAATGCTTTTGCTCCTTGTGATATAATTTCAGGATTCTTCACAGCAGCAGAATTAACACTTACCTTCTCCGCACCTGCTAAAAGAACAGCTCTCATATCTTCAAGAGTTCTTATCCCTCCACCAACTGAAAAAGGTATAAAAATGGTTTTAGCTACATTTTTAACAACCTCAATCATAATATCTCTTTTCTCACCAAACGCTGCAACAAAATCAAGCACCTCTGGCAGAGTATCAGCACCGGGAATAAGCTCAAGAAGGTGCATGTAACGGACAGGGTTAAAAAAGTGAGTTCCCATAAAATGCTGTCTAAACTCTAAACTTAACCCCTCAGACATATCTTTTAGAGG
>JADFXA010000244.1 GCA_015233755.1 Desulfamplus sp.
TGGCAAATCAGATTATGATTTTTTCCCAAAAGACCAGGCTGATGTGTTCTGGGAAAAAGATAATATGGTATTCCAAGGCGGTATTCTCCATACCAATGAAGAGGAGATAGAAGATTCCAATGGGGAGCTGCACACTATTTTGACCCGAAAATCTATTATGACAGATGCAAATGGTGAAAAAATTCTCGTTGGAACCATAACTGATATTACAGAACGAAAAAAGGTTGAAACAGCACTTAGAGAAAGCGAAGAGAAATATAGAAATTTTATCGAAAATATAAGTGAAGTGGCGGTTGTCTTAAACCCTAAAGGTTATGTTCTTTATATCTCTCCAGTGGTTGAATCTATATCAGGGTTCAAACAAGAAGAGATTATTGGAAAACATATGTCTGAATTAGTTTACCATGAAGATTGGAATTTTATTGCTGAACGGTTTCAGAAGGTGTTGTCAGGCGAAAAGAATCGGATTATCGAGTATAGGCTTCAGAAAAAATCAGGAGAGATTTTATGGGCAAGATCATCTACCCGACCAAATTACAAAGATGGTGTTATTGAGAATATGCAGGGTATAATTACAGATATAACCGAGCTTAAACAGGCTGAAGATAAAATAAAAAGGATTCTTACAGAACAGGCGATTATACTTGAAAATGCAGTTGTAGGCATAACCTTTATAAAGGATAGAAAAATTATTTGGGCAAACAGATATATGGAGAGTCTATATGGCTACTCTATGGACGAGTTGATAGGTGCCTCAACAGAGATACTATATATTTCAAAAAACGATTATGAAGAGTTTGGTAAAAATGTCTATCCCCACCTTGAACAGGGACAAAACTGTCAAGAAGAGAGGCTTATGAGACATAGATATAACGGTGCATTCTGGTGCAAAATTGTAGGAGTAGCAGTAAACCCTAACAATTTGCATGAAGGTTTAATCTGGATTCTCCAAAATATAGATACACAGAAAAAATATGAGCAAGAGCTTCGCGATGCCAAAGAGGTTGCTGATGCTGCCAACCGAGCAAAGTCAGAGTTTCTTGCCACAATGAGCCATGAAATTCGCACCCCTATGAATGGAATTATAGGTTTATCAGACATTCTTCTTAGCACAGAGCTTTCTAAAACACAGCAAGAGTATCTTCAAAATCTTAGATATTCTGCCTATTCTTTGCTTGATATTATAAACGATATTCTTGATTTATCAAAAATTGAGTCAGATAAACTTGAACTTGAGAATCGTGAATTTAATCTATCTGACACCATTCAAAATATTGTATTTATGATGAAAAGCAGGGCAAGTGAAAAGGGTATTCATCTATTTACTGATATTGAATCTGGTATTCCAGAAATATTTATTGGTGATCATGTAAGAATACGTCAAATAATATTAAATTTTGTTGGTAATGCTGTAAAATTCACAGAAAAAGGGGAAATTGTGGTCTCTTTAAAAGTTGAAAAGAACACCACACACCAACGTAGTCAAAGCGTTCAGGGGCAAACTAAAGAAGCCGAAGACCAAAATAGCCAGAACAGGGAAGGTGAAGATAAGACCCTTACAATTTTACCCGTAGTTATCTCTGTAAAAGATACAGGAATTGGGATTCCAAAAGATAAACTTGGAAAAATATTTGAAAGTTTTACACAAGCTGACGGTTCGATAACAAGGAGATATGGTGGAACAGGTCTTGGTCTTTCAATCTCAAAAAAGCTGGTTCAAATGATGAATGGGACCATAACGGTAGAAAGTGTTCTTGAAAAAGGTTCATATTTTGAGATTCATTTACCACTTCAAGTTGCAAAACAGCAACACGCTTTACAAGATAACAACAAAGAGATTGTTAAGCTAACGGACAATTTACCCTCTTGCAGCGGAACAGTTATGGTTGCTGAAGATAATGAGATAAACATGATTGTAATATGCTCCTATTTATCAAGAATTGGGTTCAATATAATTGAAGCTACAAACGGAAAAGAGGCTGTAGAGAAATATTTTGAGAACGATATTGATTTTATTCTTATGGATGTCCAGATGCCAGAGATGAGCGGACTTGAAGCAACTCAAACAATTAGGGAGTATGAAGCAGCAAGCCAGACAAGGACTGAATCAGCAAATCAACCAAGAAAGAGAAAAAGAACACCAATTATCGCCTTAACTGCTGGTGCATTCAAAGAAGATAAAGAGATGTGTATTGTTGCGGGTATGGATTCTTACCTGAGTAAACCATTTAAGATAGATGAGCTTTTACCCATGCTTGATAAGTGTTTGAAGTAATACTTACTGTAAATAATTCCGTGCTGTATTATGTTGGAATTTAGTAACTATCTGGCAAACAAATAAACAAATGGATATTTATAGATGGCAAGTATAGAAATAATAGTTCGTGATGACGAAGGTAATGTAATTAATCATAAAACAGAGAAAAGCTATGATTTGGGTTTGGGGATAAACCGTATATCATTAATAGAAGGAGCGTTAGAAGAATTCAAAAGAGATATTCTTCCAGAGATAACTTATGACATATTGTCATCAGCTCAGACTAAAGAGAAAGAAACAGTAAAAAAAAGACATTATCAAAATGCAATGGTTGCAGCCCAGTCCAAATAAAGACAATTCATGGGGAATTCATTTTTCCTAATCAGCGATTTTTAGAGAAAACAGGGAAGAAGAATCTTGATTGGCTTGATTACACAGAGCAATTTTCAGGAGGTTATGAGAGCAGTCGTTTAAGAAGCAAATGCTGCCATTATGCTAATATTATGAGTTATAATGAAGTTTCAAAACTACTTCAAGATGAAACAGGAGTCTCTTTATTGAGCGCTCAACGTATTCATGCCATTATACATGATGAAGCTGTTAAAGTGAGCGAATGCAATTCTAAAGAAGCAAAAGCAGTTTTGGCATCAGGTAAGGCTCTTCCATCCATTAATAAGGAAGCAGCCATTTACGACAGTTCTGTAAATGAAGTTCTTCTATTTAATGATGGTATTCAAGTGAAGAAGCAGAAAGAGAATCGTGAGAAACGGTCAGAATCATCTTGTAATAAAGCTGCGGACTCTTCTCAGATTGATGCAGACAAAAGAGAAAGCAGGATTCAAACAGATGTTATAATGCTTGAGAAAGCGGATGGAAATTATATCCATTTGATGGAAGGTATTGAAAAGAAATCAGATGCCAGTGCAAGTTTAGAGGAGTTATTGACAAGCACGATAATCACTGAATATGGCAGTAAAAAAGATGGACTGAATCTTGTTGCAATTACAGATGGAGCGAGCAGTATCAGGCTTTACTTTGAAAGAGTATTTGGTTTTGCAATCATGTTGATATTAGATTGGTATCATTTGGAAAAGAAAATATGGAATTTGATGAGCATGATTTCGTGGAATAAGTCAGATAAAGAGATACACTGCGATATTCTTTTAAAGCAGCTGTGGACGGGTCAAGTAGATGATGCTTTGACATATCTGAAATCTGTTACCCCCAGAAATCAGAAGAAGTATGATGAATTGATAACATATCTGACCAAACATAAGACGGAGATTATCAATTATAAAGCTCGTAAGGATGCTGGTAAAACTATTGGCAGCGGTCGTATGGAAAAAGGGGTGGATATTGTTATCGGGCGTAGGCAGAAAGATAATGGTATGAGTTGGAGTGAATCGGGAAGTAAAGCTCTTGGGATACTTAAAGTCAATGAGTTAAACAACCGCATTAAACTACCTGATTCTGACTCGCTTTTAGCTGCGTAGCAGCACGGATTTATTTACAGTAGGTTATGTTGGAATTTAGTAACTATCTGGCAAACAAATAAACAAATGGATATTTATA
>JADFXA010000245.1 GCA_015233755.1 Desulfamplus sp.
CTTTAAAAACTGAGGAACATCTTCATCTACTATCAAATAATACTCAAGCCCTTTGTTTGCAGCGTGGATACGCATAATATCAGAAACAATGCCGGTAATTTTTCTTAAATCAAAATCAATAACTTCAATGTCAAGTTTCCCAGCCTCAATTTTGGAATAGTCCAAAATATCGTTTATAATCTCTACTAAGGCATCTGCACTGTACTTGACAGATTCAGCATAATGTTTTTGTTCTTCTGTCAAATTAGTATGCAGCAAAAGGTCAGCCATTCCAATTACGCCGTTCATTGGAGTTCTTATTTCATGGCTCATATTTGCAAGAAATTCGCTTTTAGCAATACTTGCAGATTCTGCCTTTTCCCTTGCAGCTATAAGGTCTCTATTTACCTGCTCAAGTTCAGAACTTTTTTTTTGCAGTTCTGATGCGTTCTTTTCCAATTCTAATGTCTTTTTTTGCAGCTCTATAGTTTTTTTCTGAAGCTCTGATGTTCTGTTTTCAATTTCACTATTGAGGCGTGTGGCATATTCCAAATTATGCCTATGGTTCTCCATCAATATCTCTTCATATTTTTTCTTAAATACGCTGATCTGACGTTTGAGCTGCTCTTTCTGAATTTTGAGCAAGGATTCAATGTCCATAACCTTAATTTGGTTTAAACAGAGTTTTTCACACAGCTCAATTATATTTCGTAAAGGTGTTGATAACACAATATTATCTCTATCAAGTTCTTGATAGGAGTATTCCATAGATTGTGTAACTAACAGAGAAGGAAAATTATAGAACAGGGTGCTTTTAAGTGATGGTAAAGTAATTGATGAAGATAAAAAATTGGAATCGGTCTCAGAAGTTTTAGATAATGTTGAATATAGGGGAGTGCCATTATCTGTTATGATTTTAAAAGAAAATTTTTCTAACTCGCTGCATGGGATATACTGCTCTAACAGATTAAGAAATCGTCTGTTTATTTCAGAGGAATCTTCAAATTCATCAAAAAGATTATCAATATCAACCATGCCGCCACTTTACTTTTAGTTTAATTTTAATTACTTCAATAAAATACACAAACGCTACATTGAATATATCTCTTCAGCTTTGGAAAGCTCCTCTGGCAAATCTTCTGTAAGAGCCTTATATTCTTTTATATTATCTCGTATATGAATCATCAAAGATGGCGAAAGTTCTCCTTTCATCTGATGAAGAACACTATAGTTAAGTCTTGCTACTAAATAATCAGAAATCTGGACAATTGCTGGAAGGCTTTTATTTTCTTCTTCGTTGCTGCTTAATATATCATGATGTTGCTTAACTCCATTTTGAACGCTAATCGGTAATTTCCAATCCCCCGTAATATTATGACCTATTACAGTGTGGTCTGTATGTAAAATTTCATTTTCATATTGAGTTATCTTCTTATTATCTTTTGGATTCCAAGCCATACACACTTTTAAAAATTCATCTGGCACAACTTGATCAGCAATAATCAGCCCTATATCATGGACAATACCACACAAAAAAGCATCTTCACCTTTTTGACCAAAGATTCTCTCCATACTCATCTGGCTGCAAATTGCAACAGCAACACAGTGCATCCAGAGCCTTTTTCTCGAAAAATATTGTTCATCATTTTTATTTTTAAAAAGATTCTTTAGAGCATCGACTACAATCAGATTTCGAAGATTATCAATACCAATAAATGCCACAGCTTCGGAGATACTCGTTACTCGAGTTCTTAAAGCATAAAAAGGGCTGTTAACAAATTTGAGCAATCTTATTACAAGAGTAGGATCCATTGTAATAACACTCTCAAATTCTTCTAACGTGGTCTTCTCATCAGATAACATTTTTATAAGGCGAGTTGCTATACTTGGGAGAGTTTTCATCTCCTTAAGCTTTTTTAGCATCAATTGAGCATTTTTTATGCTATCGCCTTTGACCATTTATTTTTTCCTGAGACAAGTAACATTGTAAGATTGGGCAACTTTCCAATAATTGCCAAATCTTACAATTATCTTTATAAATTTCTATCCTTTTAGCTTTGCCACAAGGTCTATGTAGCTTTGCTTTGCTTTGTCCTGTGGAGTCCCCTGCAATTTAGCCCAAGCATCATACTTCGCACGACCTTTAAAATCAGTCAACCCAGGACGTTTGCCTGTAACATCACCTACGCTTCCTTGTTTAAATAGAGAATAGAGTTTAAGCAGTGTATCATTGTCAGGTTTTTTTGATAGAGTCTGAACATCTTTGCCAGCTTGCTCGAATTTTGCATTCAAATCGCTCATGTGTTTCTCCTTAAGATCGTTAAGTTAGATTCGATTAATTAGACTTACTTATTTGGATATATAAAAAAGGACGATTAAAAAACTTTTTGTCCTGATTTAACAGCTTTTTTATTTTTATTCTCCCTTTCTAACATTTCAGATTTTAGTAAATCTTCAAGTCGATTTGCAAAGTATATAACAACCTCATAAATAGGCTTGCCAAACTGGTCTGGAACAAATGATAAAATAAGAAGATCACCACTATTTTCCCAGCACAAAGATTTACCATTACTATTTTTCCAAATAATTTCGCGAGGCGTTCCATACTTTTGTTTTAAAGTATCGATGATATTTAAGTCATCTTTTTTAAAACTTACCTTTATTAAAAGTGGTGTACTGTTATATTCAGAGAATAAAAATTCTACATAGTTAAATGGAAGATTCTTTTTTGTTGCATATCTATATGCAAGTTTTACTGTATTATGCTCAACACGCTCTCCAATTAAGGATATTTTACCCTCTCCCCCAACTGTAGATGGATTAATTTTCCCTGTTGAAGAGTTTAATCTTTGGTTAAGCTCTTCAAAATGCGGGAAGTTATCTTTAATAAATCCTTTTTCATAGATATTTAAGTTGATTGTGTTACGGCTTTCTGTTGAGTGATCACCAAGAATGCTGTCAAGTCTGCTTTTCAAACTATGAGATAAAATGGTGTTCACACCAACATCAAAAAAGGTGTAGGTTATTGGATAGTTTTCTATTTTATCAGATAAAGTATTATTGCTATTTTCACTGCAAGAGAAACAAACAGAGATTATGATTAGAATTAGAAATATTTTTACTCCAATCTCTTTTAAATAGCGGTCTTTAAGTAGCAGTATATTTGATAATCTAATAGTCATAATTTTTCACAACCTATTTAAACAATAGGACAATTTGTGTATCGATTAAATAATTCATCAATACATATACTCCTTAAGGTCATCTAAAGGCTCATTAAAATCATCAGAGATTTCAATTTTCCCTTGAAGACTCCCTATTACCCGTTTTTTAACCTCAGGTATTTTTTCTAAAAAAGTAACAATGATAGACGATTTTTCACAAAAAGGAGGTTGCTCATCTAAAAATATCTTTCCATTTTCATAATAACCTTTAATTGCTGTTAGCATGATTTACTCCTTATATATACTTACGTATTCTCCATGTTTATCTTAATTGTCCACAGTCTCTCAGACGGTTATAAAAATTAGAACTATATTCTTTTTTTTCACTGGTTAAGGTTTTCATTAATCTTTAAACTTAAATGTCAACTCATCGTCTTTGACTGTAATCGAAACATTCCCACCTTTTTCAAGGCTGCCAAAAAGAATCTCATCGGTTAAGACATCTTTTATTTTTGTCTGAATCAAGCGATCTAATGGTCTTGCACCAAATTTAGGATTATGACCTTTTTCTGCAAGCCATGAACGAACTTTAGGAGTATATTTTAAAGAGACATTTTTATTAGCGAGAAGTTCCTTTAACTCCTTCATACCCTTATCAACAATAAGCTC
>JADFXA010000246.1 GCA_015233755.1 Desulfamplus sp.
ATATAATGCGCAAATTTAAAGTATAATTAGTGTTTCATTTATACCATTCAAAGTCATAAATTTAATTCTGAATAAAGTATAGAGACGCACGGCCGTGCGTCTCTACTTATTAAATATACAAGCTTAATTGATGCCCGTTTAGAGTATAATATTTATATTACATTGTAGATTTCCATGACTGTGCAAGTCTATCAATTGAGATGTTTGCGATAATATTATCAATATTTTTAACAATAAAATTTGAGTGTGAATTTGTGACATTTCCAACACACTCACAAGCTGTTCCTTTGAATAACTTCTCAAATGTAGATCGGTTTTCAGGGGCAACCGTTACAATAAAGCGACCAGCAGATTCAGAAAATAACAGTGTAGAATTATTTATAGATTCGGCAGAATCACTGCGTGATATAGTTTTATCAATACTATCTTTTGTTCCTAAAACACTCCTACTTACAGGCACTTTTGACAGATCAATCTCCATACCCAATCTGCAAGCAATTGAACTCAATGCAAAATGGACAGCAAGCCCTCCTCTTCCCACTGCATGACAAGATGCAACGATTCTTGAAGATATTGCCTTTTCAAGAGCTTTGTAGATAACTTTAAACTTTTCAAAGTTGACTTGAGGCACATTCAACCCAACTTTCCCAAGAAGCTCATAATACTCAGAAGCTCCGAGCTCATTTGAAGTTTCTCCCAAAACATAGATAAGATCACCAGAACATTTTGGATCAAGAGTTACGCATTTTGTAATATCATCAATTACGCTGGTTACAGAGAATTGAACTGTCTCAAGAGCAGATACTTTAATTGATTCGCCATATTTTCCTTGCAAATATCCATCAACATACATGCTGTCTTTACCTGATAAAAGTGGAATGGTGTATTCAATGCAAGCCTCTTTTAAAGCACGACACGCCCTTACAAGTTGAGCTGCTTTAAATTTTCCATCAGGATTTTTAGTTGGATGATATTGAATATCAGGCCAACAAAAATTATCAACACCGCCAATATGAGATAACGTCCCACCAACTGAAATGATTCTTCTTACAGCCTCATCAATTGTACAACTCATCATGTGAAAAGCATCAATCTTTGAATACCAAGGAAAAAGAGATTGAGAGAAAGCAACTCCTTTTAAAGAGTTAAGAACTGGACGAATAACTGACGCATCAGATGGGACATCTCTATTAATTCCAACTAATGGCTTTATAACGCTTCCGCCTTGCACTTCATGATCATATTGTCTTGTTATCCATTCTTTTGAGCAGATATTTAGTCTCGCCATCATATCGCAGATAAGGGCGTTAATGTCGCCTATTGAGGTGTTATTAGAATCACCACTCTTGATAGCTGTAGTTTCACTGATTAATGAACTGCAATAGCGTGGCTCTTTCAGCACAGGTTCTGTTAATCTACGTTGAGCTGGTGGAATCCAGACAGCATCAAACTCCCATTTTGGAAAACCCTTTTCGAGAAGATCCATGTCAACCCAAGCACAAGTTTTATCTTGATATTTTATGTGAAGTTTTCCTGTATTTGTATATTTCCCAATTACTGTGCTTTCAACCTCATGCTCTTTTGAAAGCTCCATAAATCTTTCAATATTTTCAGGCTTTACAGCTATAGTCATTCTCTCTTGAGATTCAGATACCCAAATCTCCCACATATCAAGACCTTCGTATTTTAGAGGCACTTTATCAAGCCAAACCTCACAACCATTGCTTATCATTGCAGATTCACCCACAGATGAAGATAAGCCACCGCCCCCATTATCTGTAATAAAGCCAAATAGCCCCTCATCACGGGCGATAAGCAGAAAATCGTGCATCTTTTTCTGTGTGTATGGGTCTCCTATTTGAACATGACCTGCCGGGGTATTTTCCGACAATACCTCTGATGAAGCTGTAACTCCATGAATTCCATCTTTTCCAACTCTTCCGCCGCTCATTACAATAAAATCACCAGCTTCTGTCTTTTTTTCGTGGCTTGGTTTTCCGTTAATCTCTTTTGGCATGATTCCTAATGCTGTAACAAAGACAAGACTTTTGCCCATGTATCCTTCATCAAAAAGCGTCTGCCCAAATGTAGTTGGAACGCCACTTTTATTTCCACCATCTTTTACCCCTTCAACCACGCCATCTAATAATCTTCGGGGGTGAAGAGCTGCCTTTAGCGGTCCGTTGTAATCAATTGGGCCAACACAAAATCCATAGCTTCCCATGATTAGCCTTGAGCCAAGACCTGTTCCCATAGGATCGCGATAGACTCCAACAATGCCAGTTATTGCACCACCATAAGCCTCCATGTTTGAAGGAGAGTTGTGAGTTTCACCTGTAATGACATAGTTGTGTTTATCGTCAAATGAACCAACACCAGCGTTATCCCACAAAACAGAGACAACCCAATCTTTTTCGTCTTTCAGTTTTAACGTAGGCTCTTGGATATATTTTTTAAACAGGTTATCTTCGACAACTGTTTCACCTGTTGTTGGATCGTGATATTTAAAAATTCCCCTGAATGTGTTGTGGTTGCAGTGATCGCTTCGTGATTGCGAAATATACTCTATCTCCACATCAGTAGGTCCTTCTGCTAAAGATGATTTATTATCATCTACCGCGTTTTTTCTTGCTTTACGAACATTATCATTCAAAAAATATTCCCTAATTACTGGAATATCTCTTGGATTTAATGCTAAATTTCTTTGATTGCTTATCTTTTCAAGCGCTTCATCAGATTCAATATTTAAAATCTGAAAAGATGGCTCATGATTTAAAACAACTTTTGGTATCGTCAGGATAGAATTTTTGTTGGACTCCCACTCATCTTTTGAAAAAATCTTCCACTGCTGAATTATAGGGTTTGCAAGAAGTTCACTTGCGATCTTTTCAACATCACTGCGAATTAGGTATTTACTAATTAAACAATAGCGTTTTGAAGTATAGACCCCCTCCCCTTCTGCAAAATCTCTCTTAAGCAGATCTCGTATTGCTTCCATTGCAGTACTTCCAGCATTATCTCGAACTCCAGGACGAAATCCAATCCAGATACACCAGTCAAAATCGATATTTAATGGAGAATCAGGGGCAAGATACCTATGGGAAATATAAGATTGTCTATTTTCAACTGTCGTAATAAGCGAAGAGACCTGAATAACAGGATTGGTTAAGATTTCATCTTTTATAGCTTGAAGTTCTTTTTGCGAAAGGTCAGCTTCTATGGTTACAAGATTAACAGTGCGTCCATCTTGAATATCAATGTTGAAATATTCAAGAGCTTTTTTTTGCAAACCCTTTGCTTCAGCGTCAAGAAGTTCTGGTTTTAGGGCTGTTTCAATACAGGAGATCATGTTATTCACCTTAATTATTTTATTTAACTTAAAAGTCTTAAGTTATTTATTTCCATATCAAAAAAAATTCATAAATCAAAAGTTTCCCAACAGAGTATAAACAAAAATATGCTTAATTATAATTTATATTCTCTGATTTTACTGCATATCCTCTCACAGCACTCTTTAGTTTTAGCATGATCTGGACCTTCAACCATAACTCTTAAAAGCGGCTGTGTGCCAGAATATCTAACAAGAACTCTGCCATCAGCTCCAAGTTCAGATTCAACCGCTTTAATCTCATCAGCAATAGATTTAACCCCCATAAAATCAGGCCGAGAAGCATCAACCTCTACATTCATAAGAATCTGCGGATAGACCTTCATAATTGATGCAAGATCTGAAAGTGGTTTACAACTCTCTACCATAACCTCAAGAAGGCGCAATGCAGTAAGAAGACCATCTCCTGTTGTATGGTATTGT
>JADFXA010000247.1 GCA_015233755.1 Desulfamplus sp.
AGTCACTGAAATTACCGTGGTCAAGCTTAAGTACTCCAACTATTAATAGCTATGCTGATTCCCTCTCTGTTGGAGAGTTTGCAAGAGAGAGAGGTGCAGAAGTTCCAAATAAGCTTGTATCATCTTCAAAATCATGGCTTTGCAATCAATCTGTTGATCGTGAAGCTCCAATTCTTCCATGGGACACAACTAACAATATTCAAAAAATTTCTCCTGTTCAGGCTTCTTGTGCTATTTTAAAGCATATAAAAGATTCATGGAATTATGAAATCGCACAATCTGACCCATCTTGTGCACTTGAAAACCAAACTATTTACTTGACTGTTCCAGCTTCATTTGATGCAGTTGCACGCGAACTTACCGTTAAAGCAGCTAAACTTGCTGGGCTTGAAGATATTGTTTTAATTGAAGAGCCACAAGCCGCATTCTATTCATGGATTGATAAATCAGGGGAGCAATGGCGAAAAAATGTTAAAAAAGGAGATGTTGTTCTTGTTTGCGATGTTGGCGGTGGGACAAGCGATTTTAGCCTTATTCAGGTCAAAGAGGGTGAAAAAGGGATTCTTGAATTAGAGAGAATTGCAGTTGGAGATCATCTTCTTGTCGGAGGTGATAACATTGATTTTGCACTCTCATATTTTATGGCAGCAAGGTTAAAAGAAAACAACAGAAAATTAGATTCTTGGCAGATGAGAGCACTTGTCCATTCATGTAGAAAGGCAAAAGAGACTCTTTTGGAAAGTGAATTAAGAAATAACACTTCAAATTTAGGAGATGAAACCTCAGAGTATCAAATAACCATTCTTGGTAGAGGTTCTGGTTTAATTAAAGGTACGATCAAACAAAGCATTTCGCTTCAAGATGTTCAAAAAGTAGTTATTGATGGTTTTTTTCCAATATGCGATTTAAACGACAAACCTAAATCATCAAATATATCTGGTATTAAAGAGTTTGGTCTATCCTATGAAGCTGATCCTGCAATTACTCGCCATCTTGCAAAATTTCTCTCAACCCACAACGATGAAACTGGAAATCCTATATTGCCAACAGCTGTGGTATTTAACGGTGGAGTTATGAAATCTCCATTGATTAGAAGCAGAGTTATGGAAATTTTGAGAAAATGGGATAGAGAATATAGAGTTGTAACTGAGTCTGTCGAAAATAGAGAAATCCGTGAAATTGAATCTGTAGATTTTGATCTATCTGTTGCACGCGGTGCAGCCTATTATGGACATGCTGTACGCGGTGATGGAATTAAAATTAGAGGTGGGCTTGGAAAATCATACTACATGGCAATTGAAGCATCTATGCCATCGGTTCCAGGAATTCCTATGCCAACAAGAGCGCTTTGTATAGCTCCTTTTGGCATGGAAGAGGGAACTCAAGCAGAGTGCAAAGGGAGGCTATTTAGTCTTGTTGTTGGTGAAAATGTGAAATTTGACATTATGACATCATCTACAAGACGTGAAGATTTAGTTGGTAGTGTGATTGATGACTGGGAAGATATGGATATTGTTGAAATGACCTCTATTGAGACTATGCTTGATGGGGGTAACGAGAGTTTTATTCCAGTTACTTTTGAGGTTAAGGTAACAGAGGTTGGAACCGTTGAGTTTTGGGCATGTTCAAGAGACGATGATAGAAAGTGGCGCTTAGAACTGAACGTAAGAGGTAAAGAGTTTTAAATTGACAGGAGATAAGTTTGGATTTTAAGGATAGACGATATGTTATAGGAATTGATCTTGGGACAACCAACTCTGCTGTATCTTATATAGATATGAGTTTGATGCGAGAAAATCTAACTTATCAGCAGAGAGTCAAGTCAATCAAAATATTCAAGATTCCACAATTAACTGGAGCTGGAGAGTTTTCAGCGGTTTCTGTTCTTCCATCATTTTTATATATTCCTGGAGAGTATGACATCTCAAAGGAGTCTATTGCACATCCATGGAGACGAGAAAATGATATGTTTGCTGGTACTTTTGCACGCGAACATGGTGCGCAAGTTCCATCAAGGCTTGTCTCTTCTGCAAAAAGCTGGTTATGTCATGCACGGGCAGATCGTCAAGCAAAAATATTGCCGTGGGGTTCAGAAAATGTTGAAAAAATATCTCCTGTTAGAGCTACAGCAGAATATTTAAGGCATATTAGAAAGGCTTGGAATAATTCTGTAAAAGATGAAGATGATTTTCTTGAGAATCAGTATGTTGTAGTTACAGTCCCAGCTTCTTTTGATGAGGCTGCACGCGAATTTACCTTAGAGGCTGCCAGAGAAGCTGGTTTTGGAAAACAAATTACACTTCTTGAAGAGCCTCTTGCAGCATTTTATAGCTGGCTTGTTTTGCACGAGTATGATTGGCAGGATCATGTTAAGCCAGAGGATCTCATTTTAGTTTGTGATGTTGGTGGAGGCACTACTGATTTTACACTCATCTCGCTTAAAAATGTTGAAGGAAGTCCACGTTTTGAAAGACTTGCAGTTGGTGATCACCTTATTCTTGGCGGCGATAATATTGATCTTGCACTTGCACGGTTTGTTGAATCTAAATTCACAAACAAAGAGCCATTAAACGCTGATAAATGGAAAACTTTATGTCATAAATGTAGGGCTGCTAAAGAGAACATTTTAGACGATAAAAATGGTGAGAAAAACAGCTCAGAGAGTAGATTTAATGAAACAAAAATTTTGCACCACAAAATTAGCAATCAAAATATTAATAAAGAAAGTAATAAAGTTAGAATAACCATAAAAGGAGAGGGAAGTTCTCTTATTGCTGGAACTTTAGCAGCAGATTTAACTAAGGATGAGCTTGAAAATATTTTATGCAATGGATTTTTCCCTGATGTTGAACCATCAAAAGATGTAGAGAAAAAGAGGGGCAGAGCTATTGCAGAGTTTGGGCTTCCTTACGAGCAAGAACCAGCAATTACACGCCATATTGGTTGGTTTTTAGAAAAACACAGAGAGAGCATTAAATCAATGCTTGGCAAAGAGCCTATGCCAAATCTTATTCTATTTAATGGTGGCTCTTTAAAGCCTAAACTTGTTCAAGAGCGTATCAGAAGTGCTATTAGAAGATGGTTTTCGTCTAATAACTCTGATTTGCCAAAGATACTTGCAAATCCATCACCTGATCTCGCTGTTGCGCTTGGAGCAGCTTATTATGGACTTGTTAAGCATGGAACAGGAGTCAAAGTTGGAAGTGGCAGCCCCAGAAGTTATTATATTGGAATTGAGAGAGAAAATATTAATCAAGCAATCTGCATTGTTGAGCGTGGTCTTGACGAAGGAACTACTATTAAACTTCCCAAAATGGAATTTGAGGTTATTACAAATCAACCCGTATCGTTTAATATATTTAGTTCAAGCTTTCGTTCTGGCGATATCAGTGGTGACATTATTGATATCGATGATACACTAACGCCAATGACACCTCTCCAAACTGTAATCAGGTTTGGAAAAAAAGACGAAATAAGTTATGTGCCAGTGACAATTGAACCTGAATATACAGAAATGGGAACTTTGGCAATATGGTGTCGCTCAACCATAAGTAACCATAGGTGGAAATTACAGTTTCAACTACGTGATAACTCAAGAGGTGAGGCTAAAGATAGTGAAATTTTCGACAATGCTCTTGTAGAGGATGCTTGTCAGTTTATAGAAAATAAATTTACACAAAATCACGATATTAAGATGCTTGTCAAACAGCTTGAAAACTTGATTGACAAGAAAAAAGATGGTTGGTCTCTCTCTTTTTTAAGGGCGGTTGCTGATTGTCTTATTAAAAATAGTGATTTTAG
>JADFXA010000248.1 GCA_015233755.1 Desulfamplus sp.
GATGATGCTTCATACATAACTGGGCAGGTTTTGGGTGTAAATGGTGGGATATATTGAGCTTTATTTTCGCCCAGAGCTAAAAAGCTCAAGGCTGAATTGTCCAAGTCCTCTTAAGAGGACTTCTTTTAACTTAGCCGATGGTTTTAACCATCGGCTGAAAGATTGAATAAGAACTAAATTCTATGAAATCATACACATATTCGCAAAAAACAGAATCAGATGCTCTTAATAAAACATCAACTATTTTATCAATTGATTGCGGAACTCAAAGTATAAGAGTTCTCCTATTCTCACCAACTGGGGAGCTTATAGACAAAGAGCAGGTGCTTTATGAACCATACATAAGCTCCAGACCCGGGTGGGCAGAACAAGACCCTGAAATTTTCTGGCAAGGTTTGTGTAAAGCATCTTTAGCCTTAAAAGAGCGAAATTCTGAATTATACCATTCAATTGAAGGGGTTGGAGTTACAGCACAAAGAGATAGCATGGTAAATATAGATGAGAGTGGCAGAGTTTTAAGACCCGTAATTACATGGTTAGATCAACGAAAAGCAAAACCTTTGTATCAACCCAACCCTTTTATGAAAGTTGCTTTCTCATTAGCTGGTATGAACGAAGCTATCATTAAGATTCAGTGTGATGCAAAGTGCAACTGGATACGTCAGCATCAACCTGATATTTGGAGACGTACCCATAAATATCTTCAGATATCAGGGTTTTTAAATCACAGACTTACAGGTCAATTTATTGATTCAGTTGCCTCTCAAATTGGTCATATTCCATTTGATTATAAATCTATGAAATGGGCAAAGAGCGGCTCTTTAAATATGAGGGTATGCCCTGTAGAAAAGGAAAAACTACCTGAACTTGCACTTCCTGGTGAAGTTATTGGCAGTATCTCTAAAGAGGCTGCAATTATGACAGGAATAAACGCAGGAACTCCTGTGGTTGCATGTGGATCAGATAAAGGTTGCGAAACGATAGGCATGGGGATTCTTAATTCTTCAATGGCAAGTCTAAGTTTTGGAACAACAGCAACTGTTCAGACTACAACCAAACAATATTGTGAGCCGCTTAAATTTATGCCGGCTTATCCAGCCCCGATTCCAGATCATTATAATCCTGAAGTTGAGATTTTTAGGGGCTTTTGGATGATTACATGGTTTAAAAATGAGTTTGCCCACAAAGAGATTGAGGCAGCATCAGAACGGGGTGTATCCCCTGAAGTTTTAATGAACGAGATGCTTGCTAAATCTCCACCAGGCTCTATGGGGCTTATGGTTCAGCCATATTGGGGGCCAGGACTTAAAACGCCATCAGCAAAAGGTGCAATGGTTGGTTTTGGCGATGTTCACAAAAAAGCTCATGTTTATCGAGCTGTTGTGGAAGGTCTTTGTTATGGGCTTCTTGATGGACTTAAAAAAATAGAAAAAGCCTGCGGTTCAACGACTAAGATGTTAGCTGTATCTGGAGGAGCTTCTCAAAGTGATGAAATCTGCCAGATCACAGCAGATGTTTTTAACCGTCTCGTACTAAGAGGTAAAACTTGTGAGGCCTCAGGGCTTGGAGCTGCCATCGTAACTGCCAAAGGTGTTAATATCCATAACTCTTTTGAAAGTGCAATCAAGGCAATGGTATTCTATCAACATAGGTATAATCCCAATTCTGCCAATGCAGCTCTATATGATAAGATTTTCAATCGTGTTTATACTAAGTTATATCCGTCACTTGAAAAGGTTTACGAAGAGATAAGAGATATTACAGGCTATCCCGAAAAAATATAAAAATTGGAGAATTATAATGTTTGGAAATATTGGAAATAGAGGATTTTATCCTCAATGGAATGAGACTCCGCCAGAGCTTGGTTCATATCGATCTATTTTTAAATGGGGAGCGCCCGATGAATTTAAGCATCCTAACCGCAGGCTCTTTCAGATGATTAAAGATACCTTTGCCATGACAGATGCTGATTTTAAAACAAGATTAAAAGAGGGAAATGAGCCTGTTAAATGCAATATTCCAATAAAATTATCTTCTGAACAGATTGAAGTGCTTAAAAATATTGTAGGTGAATCCAATATCAGCACTGGCGACTATCAGCGGGTTAAATACTCAAACGGAAAGACAATGGAAGAGGCAATGCTTCTTCGTAACCAATTGGTTGGTAATGTTGCTGATGTAGTTGTCCACCCCCGAAATAAGATTGATATTCAGGCAATTGTGAATTTTTGCGATAAAGAGAAGATTCCTCTTTATGTTTATGGTGGAGGAAGCTCTGTAAATTTTGGAGTTCAATGCACAAAAGGCGGGGTTACCCTTGTAATGCAAACTCATCTAAATAAGGTTATTGAGCTTAATGAGATAAATCACACAATAACAGTTGAATCAGGCATGATGGGTCCTGATTATGAAGCAGCTCTAAATGAAGCACCTCAACGTTTTAATGCAAAAAATAGCTATACAGGCGGACATTTTCCACAATCATTTGAGTATTCGTCAGTAGGTGGTTGGGTATCGACTTGGGGTTCAGGTCAACAATCTTCTTATTATGGAGATGCTTGCGATCTTGTTGTAAGTCAAGAATATATAACTCCGCGAGGAACTTTTAAAACTCTTGATTACCCTGCCACAGCCACAGGTCCAAAAATTAACGACATAATGAAAGGTTCAGAAGGTGCTTTTGGTGTATTGGTAAGCGTTACAATGAAGATTTTTAGAAATCTTCCCCAAAATCGCAATCGTTTTGCATTTATATTTCCTGATTGGGAATCTGCTGTTAATGCAACTCGTGAAATCTCTCAAGGTCAGTTTGGTATGCCATCTGTTTTACGAATCTCTGACGCTGAAGAGACAGATGTAGCTTTAAAACTCTATGGTATTGAAGGGTCTGTTTTGGATCAGGCAATAAAGCTTAAAGGGTTTAAACCGCACCAAAGATGTCTATGTATTGGACATACTGAAGGGGAAGCAGATTTTTCTAAAAACGTAAAGAGAAAGGTACGTAATTTGTGTCAGGAAAATGGTGGTATGTTCCTAACTGGTATTCCTGTTAAAAACTGGGAACATGGCAGATATAAAGACCCATATCTGCGTGAAGACTTAAATGATTACGGCATTATGATAGACACCCTTGAATCTGGTGTTACATGGGATAATATAAATAATTTGCATAATGGGGTAAGGGCTTTTGTAAAAAGACGTCCTAAAACAATCTGTATGACTCATGCTTCTCATTTCTATCCTCAGGGGACAAATCTCTATTTTATTTTTATCGCAAAAATGTCTGATATAAATGAATATAGAGAGTTTCAACATGGTATTATTGACAATATTGCAAAATTTGGAGGGTCGTTAAGCCATCATCATGGAGTAGGAAAAATGATAGCTCCTTGGATGGAGGGACATCTTGGGACAGAGCAGATGGATGTTCTTCGGGCATTAAAGAGCCACTTTGATCCAAATGGCATTATGAATCCTGGTGGAACAATGGGGCTTGATCTACTCGCTGATTCGAGAAGAATAATATAAACTTAGATGTAACTAAATATTAGTTATAAGGAGTTTGGAATAGAACAGATGAATTTTAATCCTTACGAAATATCTACCCCTTGCTTTGTTGTTGATGAATCGCTGCTTAAGCAGAATCTTGATATTCTCTCATCAGTTAAACAAAACACTGGCTGTAAGATTTTGCTTGCTCTAAAATGTTTTTCAATGTTTAAGGTTTTCCCCTTTTTGCGACAAGAGTTAGATGGAGTCTGTGCAAGCTCTCCACATGAGGCAAGGCT
>JADFXA010000249.1 GCA_015233755.1 Desulfamplus sp.
TTGCTGGTATTTCAAATGGAGATGATATTGTTGCCCGTGTTCATGTTAAACCTATTCCATCTATTCTAAAAGAGCAGATGACAGTTGATATTAAAGGAACTCCATGCCCAATTTCAACTCAAGGAAGACACGATATTTGTGCAATACCAAGGATAAATCCAGTCTGTAAAGCAATGGTATATTTAGTTATTGCGGATCATATCCTTAGACAGAGTTGTTATACATCTCTAAAAAAATCATTTTTGTGAAACTATCTAAAAAATATAAATATTTAATCTAAAATTATAAAATAAGAATAAATCGAAGAAAAAATGAGATAATTTGATTAATTAGAGAAAAACCCCCATTCCTTTCAATCAATTATATTCATTAAAATCCTAATATCTCATGTTATAACAGGCAATTGGCAAAGTAGTTATAATTCAAGCCTCTTGAGCTGTTTCACATTTAAAATATAAATAAAATCAAATAGTTATATTCTGTGTCAGAATATAAGCCAAATATAATCCTAACAAAGTAATATCAGATTTGACTTAAAAAATAATATGCAATAGAGCTTAGTTCATAAGATGAATAAAAGTTAAGTATTTTAGCTACAATAGCAGTAGATTAAGATTCATTGCAATCAAATCATTTCTTAAACAATATCCCCACCCCAAGCAAAGTATTTATAGCATGCGGTGGGGATATTTAGTGAATTTAACAAATCAAATGAGTGTAGCCTTTTAGATTACCCAAACTTTAGATGGAGATATCCGCTTCTCTAAGGTCAATAAAAACCCAAAAAAATCACACTCAAATGGAATTATGAATCTGGAGACTTTATGGAATCTGTCTGGAATCAAGTCAAAGCAAACCTAAAGGAACTTTTGCCTGATCACAGCTTTAGAATGTGGATTCAACCAATTCAGTTTCTAAATAGTCAACCCCTCGATTCGGCAGGCTCTGTGTTGGTAACCCTTACGTGTCCAAACTCATTTTCCAAAAAACGAGTTAAAGAGAACTATATTTCTGGTATAACACAAGAATTTCTCAAACTTTCTTTAGCATTAGGTATATCAGATGTGCATCTTGCAATTGATATTGCCAATAGTCATAAGGTAGATGTAGATAAAATAGATAATCCAAAAGTGGAAATTAAAAAAGATTGCTGTCCCAAAAAAGAACCCCGTAAAATAAATAAAATAGATGATCAACTTCCTCTACCTGGATTGCCTCGCATATTTGACACTGGTAGAATGCTAAAAAAGGATTACACATTCGATCAATTTGTTGTTGGAAATAGCAATGATTTTGCATACTCTGCATCGCTATCATTAGCTCAAGGCGGCAATAACGCTAACAAGGCAATATATCTACTTGCTGGAACAGGGCTTGGGAAAAGCCACCTATCTCAAGCTGTGGGGCACCATGTTATAAATCAGGGTATTACAAATAAGGTATTTTATATTACTGCCGAAGATTTTACTAACGAGATGGTTAATTCTATTCAAAATCAAACTATAAGCAACTTCAAAGAAAAATATAGAAAAAAATGCGAAGTTCTTATACTTGAAGATATTCATTTTCTCTCAGGAAAAGAGGCAACCCAAAAAGAGCTTGCCGTGACACTTGACCATCTTCTTGATGCAGATAAGAAAATTATCTTTAGTGGCTGCTACCTTCCTGACGATATTCCCAAGATGAATGACCAGCTAAAATCAAGATTAACTATGGGGCTTGTTACAAAAATAGAAGCTCCTGATTTCTCAACAAGATTTAAGATAGTCAAAAAAAAATCTGAGATTAATGGCTACAATATTCCAAATGATGTTGCCGAATATATTGCACAAGAGCTCTGTGATAACGTAAGGCAGTTAGAAAGCGGGCTTACAGGAGTTGTTGCCAAAGGCTCATTGATGGGGGAAAAGATTGATCTTACCCTTGCTCGTCAGGTTATTGAAAATATCTCTAAAAGTAAGAAAGAGATCACAATAGATGCTATCAAAAAACTTATCTGCACAGAGTTTGGAATCTCTGAATTTGATCTTATCTCAACATCAAGAAAGGCAAAACTTGTTCACCCAAGACAGATGGCTATCTATTTATCTCGTAAATATACAGACCAACCAATTAAAATAATTGGCAAGAGCTTTAATCGTTATCATGCTACAGCTATTCACTCAATAAACGCCGTTGAAAAGGCTATTCAGCAGCAAGGGGCGCTTTGTGAACAGCTAAACTATTTGTATAAAAAAATTGAAACAGGAAAGATTTAGGCGTGTTTTATAAAATAGGTTAAATTTTAGATTTAAACGATGAAATTAAAAGAATCACTCTATAAATCATTTAATAAAATAACCAAAGGTCATGCTACTGTTGAGCCAGAAGAGCTTTGCTGTTATGCTTATGACGCAACTGGCCAGACTTTTATGCCAGATATTGTGGTGTTTCCGAGTTCAACTTCAGAAGTTTCACAAATCCTTGAAATAGCATCTGAAGAGAATATTCCAGTTATTCCGCGTGGTAGTGGTTCAGGAATGACTGGCGGCTCGCTTGCGGTTCAAGGCGGTATTGTCATGGCAATGAACAAAATGAACCGTATCCTTCAGATTGATTGTGACAATCTCACTGCAAAGGTTCAACCCGGAGTTATTACTGGAGAGTTTCATAAGGCAGTAGAACAATATAAACTTTTTTACCCTCCTGATCCTGCAAGCTCTGCTTTTTGCACAATTGGAGGAAATCTTGGTGAATGTGCGGGCGGTCCTAAGGCTGTCAAATATGGTGTTACACGAGACTATGTGCTTGGACTTGAGGCAGTTCTTTCATCAGGGCAGATTATAAATACTGGTGTTAAAACTGCAAAAGGGGTTGCTGGATATGATCTTACCCGTCTTATTGTGGGGTCAGAAGGTACTCTTGCTGTTATCACTCAAGCAACATTAAAACTTCTACCTCTGCCTGAATCTGTAAAAACAATGGCTGCTCTATTTCCCACTATTGAACATGCTGCAAAGGCTGTATCTGCAATTATAAAAGAGTCTGTTGTGCCAAGATGTCTTGAATTTCTGGATAAATCCTCTATTGATTGTGTCAGAAGCCAATTTGGCTTTGATGTTCCTTATAATATAAATGCAATTCTTATTATTGAAGTTGATGGAACAAATCAAGTTGTAGCTCAAGATGCTCAGAAAATAAAAGAATTTTGCATCTCTAAAGGAGCTGTTCAGGTTATTATTGCTGCTGATTCAAAAGAGGCAACAACTATTTGGAGTGCAAGAAAAGCGTTATCAGCCGCTCTTTTTAAAATTGCCCCAAACAAAATTAATGAAGATATTGTAGTGCCTTTAAGCCTTATTCCAGAGATGGTTAAGAGAATTGAGCAGATTAAAAATAGGACACAGCTTACAATTGTAAGTTTTGGACATGCGGGCGATGGTAATATTCACTGTAATATTATGTATAATAAACAAGATGAAAAAGAACTTACCCTTGCTGAATCTGCTATGGATGAACTTTTTGCCCACACTCTTGAACTCGGAGGAACAATTACCGGAGAGCATGGGGTGGGAATTACTAAAATGAAGTATCTTCCAAAAGAGATTAAGGAGAGTGAGATGGATATTATGAGGGGAATTAAGAGAGTATTTGATCCTTACAATATCTTAAATCCGGGTAAGATTTTTAGAGTCTAATAGAAAAACAGACTCTAAATAGGGCTTCCTGAATAAATCGAAATTCGTAAGCTCACTTCGCTGAGCGAGTCTCT
>JADFXA010000024.1 GCA_015233755.1 Desulfamplus sp.
AGAATTTGATGTTGATAAAAGGCGCGATACCAGGTTCTAAAACAGGTATTCTTGAGATCGTGAAATCTAATATAAATAAAAAATAGAAAATTAGGTTACTATTTACTTACGGCTATGGGTATTGCAATAATTTCGCAGTGATGCATGGTCGTTATTTTAAATGAGGAAGTATATGGCTGTTGTAGATGTTTTGAACAGATTGGGTGAAAAAGTGTCAGAAATTAATATCTCTGATGAGGTATTCACCGTTCCTGTAAAGAAAAGCGTGCTGCATGATGTTGTCAGAATGCAGCTTACTTCTAGACGCTTAGGCACAGCAGTTGCTAAGGTTAGAGGCGAAGTTGCAGGAAGCACAAGAAAGTTGTTTAGACAGAAAGGAACTGGAAATGCGAGAGCAGGTGGAATAAAGTCAGCTCTTAGAAAAGGTGGCGGAATAATTTTTGGACCTGTTCAAAGATCCTATGAACATAAAATAAACAAAAAGGTAAAGAGCCTTGCTATGAAAATGGCTCTGAGTTCAAAATTGAAAAACAATGAACTTTTTGTTATTGATTCCTTTGGATTAAGCCAGATTAAAACAAAGGAAGTTGTTAATATTACTCGGAATCTTGGCTTAAAAAATGTGCTGATTGTTACTAGTGAAGAAGATAGAACTCTTTTTATCTCCGCACAGAATATACCTGATGTCAAAGTTCTTAAGACAGAAGGTCTTAATGTTTATGACCTTCTGAAATATGACAACCTTCTGCTTGTTGAATCATCCATCCAGTCAATTGAAGGGAGGTTTGCTTAAGATTATGATCGAATATGATATAATAAGACGCCCTATTCAGAGTGAAAAATCAAATTTGCAGAAAGAGCAGGCTAACCAGCTAACATTTGAGGTTGCACCTCATGCAAATCGGGTGGAGATTAAAAATGCAATAGAAAAAATATTTAATGCCAAAGTCAAATCTGTTAATACGTTAAATATAAAAGGTAAAATAAAACGTAGGGGACGGATACTTGGAAAAAGACGGGATTTGAAAAAAGCCATTGTAAGGCTAATGCCCGGGCAGAGAATTGATTTTTTTGAAGGTGTTTAAAGGGATAATAAAATGGCAATTAAAAAAACAAAGCCCACATCACCCGGAAGACGCTCACAGGAATATTTTACATTTGAAGAAATTACTAAAGATAAACCTGAGCGCTCTCTTCTTAAAAAACTGAAAAAAACGGGTGGAAGGAATTCATACGGAAGAATAACAAGTAGGCACAAAGGTGGCGGTGCTAAAAAACAATACAGAATAATTGATTTTAAGCGAGATAAAGATGGTATTCCCGCAAAGGTCAATTCCATAGAGTATGATCCAAATCGTAGTGCAAGAATAGCTCTTTTAGTTTATGCTGATGGAGAGAAAAGATATATTCTTGCACCCCGTGAGATAGCTGTTGGAGATGTGATTGAGACAGGCCCGCAATCTGATATTAAACCTGGTAACTGTCTTCCACTTGAAAACATACCACTTGGAACGCGTATTCATAATGTAGAGTTAAAGCAAAATAAAGGTGGTCAGATAGTTAGAAGTGCTGGCACCTATGCAAGACTCATGGCAAAAGAAGGGTCTTATGCACAGGTTCTTCTTCCTTCTGGTGAAGTACGCATGGTTCATGTAAAATGTAAGGCAACTATTGGAAGAGTTGGTAATGAAAAACATGGAGATCTTAGTTTAGGAAAAGCTGGTCGTACCAGATGGCTTGGTAAGCGTCCATCTGTTAGGGGTGTGGCTATGAACCCTGTTGACCATCCAATGGGTGGTGGTGAAGGAAGATCTTCTGGCGGAAGGCAGCCATGTAGTCCATGGGGTATACCTTCTAAGGGCTATAAAACCCGTACCAACAAGAGATCTAATCAGTACATAGTGAAAAGAAGAACTAAGAAAAAATAAATAGGTGATCTGATATGCCAAGGTCGTTAAAAAAGGGACCGTATATAGCCCCTGAACTTTTGAAAAAGGTAATAGCACTTCAGGATAGTAAGAGTAATCAGGTAATAAAAACTTGGTCTCGAAGATCAACTATTTTTCCAGAAATGGTTGGTATTACACTCGCAGTGCATAATGGAAAGAAATTTATACCCGTTTTTGTTACAGAAAATATGGTAGGACATAAACTTGGTGAATTTTCACCAACAAGAACATTTTATGGTCATGCAGGCGATAAAAAAGCGAAAGTGAAAAAATAAGCCGACGGGTTTTTAAATTTATAAGGATATAAATATGGAAGTTAAGGCAGTAACAAAATATGTGCGTATTTCGCCATTTAAACTGCGTGCACCTGTGGAAGCTGTAAAGGGGAAAAAGGTAGAAGATGCTTTGAATCTTCTTAAATTTATGCCTCTGAAAGCTGCCGGTATTATATCAAAGACCCTCAGGTCTGCAGTGGCTAATGCAGAACATAATAATGAGATTGATGTTGACGATCTTATTGTAAAAAATATATCAGTTGATCATGGTCCCTCTTTAAAAAGATTTAGGGCGAGGGCTAGAGGCAGAGGAGCAAGGATTCTGAAAAGAACCAGCCATATAACAGTCACGGTTTCGGAAACGGTCAAATAGGGAGGGAGTGGCTTGGGCCAAAAAGTAAATCCAATTGGATTAAGATTAGGTATTACAGGAACATGGGACTCCAGATGGTATGCAGATAAAGAGTATGGTAATTTTGTACTTGAAGATTACAAAATTAGAAAATTTTTGAAAAAAAAGCTCTATCATGCAGGAATCTCAAAGATTGAAATTGAGCGTTTTTCTAAACGTATAAGAGTTAGAGTGTTTGCTGCAAGACCTGGAATTATAATAGGTAAAAAGGGAGCTGATATTGCTCTCTTAAAGCAAGAGCTTGAAAAAATTGTATCACCAGAAGTGTTGATTGATATTAAAGAGGTTCGCAGACCAGAAATTGATGCTCAACTTGTAGCTGAAAATATAGCGCTACAGCTTGAACGCCGTATAGCTTTTAGAAGGGCAATGAAAAGAAGCGTTACTTCTGCTATGAGATTCGGGGCACAAGGGATAAAAATTATCTGTGCTGGCAGACTTGGTGGTGCAGAAATGGCAAGAACTGAGTGGTATAAAGAGGGACGAATTCCACTTCATACGCTTAGGGCGGATATGGATTACGGTTTTATTGAGGCTCGCACAACATATGGTGCTATTGGCATTAAAGTCTTTGTATTTAAAGGCGAAGTGCTTAATGCGGATCAGAGAGTTACAGCTTAATATGCTGGTAAGGAGATAATTATGCTAAGTCCCAAAAAGGTAAAATATCGCAAAAGAATGCGCGGTAGATTAAAGGGAAAGCCCAGCAGGGGAACAGAACTTAATTTTGGTGAATTTGGTCTTCAAGCTGTTGAATGCGGTTACGTTAATGCTCGTCAAATTGAAGCTGCCCGTATTGCAATGACTCGTAAGATTAAAAGGCTTGGAAAGACATGGATTCGCTTTTTTCCCGACAAACCTATTACCAAAAAACCTGCTGAAGTTAGAATGGGTAAAGGTAAAGGACCAACTGAAGGGTGGGTTGCAGCTGTAAAACCTGGTAGGATTCTATATGAAATGGAAGGTGTGCCAAGAGAGCTTGCAATTGAAGCCCTCGAGCTTGCTGCAAGTAAGCTCTGTGTTAAAACTCGCTTTGTGGAGAGGGTGTAATAAAACATGAAGACAAGTGAAATCAGAGCCATGAGTGCTGATGAAATTAATACTAAAATAGCTGAGCTGAAAAAAGAGTTTTTTAATCTTCGTTTTCAGCATGGTGTAGGTAGGCTTGAAAATACAGCCATTCTCCCAAAGATCAGAAAAGATATAGCTCGTCTGATGACCATCTCAAGGGAGATGAACTTAAATATTAGCTAATGAGAAAAGTTGATGCCATGAATGAAAGAGGAAGAAAGAAAGTACTACTTGGAACAGTAGTATCAGACAAAATGGAAAAATCGGTTGTTGTTCAAGTCGAGAGATTTGTTCAGCACGCTGTTTACAAAAAATATATTAAAAAATATAAAAAGTATGCTGC
Organism: Desulfamplus sp.; assembly: GCA_015233755.1. Taxonomy (GTDB): domain Bacteria; phylum Desulfobacterota; class Desulfobacteria; order Desulfobacterales; family Desulfobacteraceae; genus Desulfamplus. The sequence goes on from JADFXA010000024.1 coordinate 4,051, forward strand.
TCACGACGAAAACAACCAGTGTAAAACTGGAGATGTTGTTAAGATTACAGAGTCAAGACCTTTGAGCAAAACAAAGAGATTTCGGGTCAGTGAGATTGTCAAAAGAGCAGTTTGATTTAAGAGGAGTTGAGAAATGATTCAAACCGAGACGAGATTGACTGTAGCAGACAACTCCGGAGCCAAAGAGCTTTATTGTATAAAAGTACTTGGTGGCTCAAAAAGACGTTATGCTGGTATCGGGGATGTTATTGTCGTTTCAGTAAAAGAGGCAATACCCAATGCCAAAGTAAAGAAAGGTGATGTATTAAAAGCTGTAATTGTTAGAACAAAAAAGGAGATTTCAAGACCTGATGGTTCTATGATAAGATTTGACGACAATTCAGCAGTTATAATTAATAACTCCAACGAACCTGTTGGAACCCGTATTTTCGGCCCGGTTGCAAGGGAACTGAGAGCCAAAAAGTTTATGAAAATAATATCTTTAGCTCCGGAAGTTCTTTAAACTGCTTCGGTTTATTATTTAAGAGGATTTTAAATGGAAAGATTAAAAACGAAAATAAAAACTGAGGATAAAGTTAAAATTATTACCGGTAAAGATAAAGGAAAAATCGGTAAAGTTTTAAAGGTACTCAGGAAAAAAAATCGGGTTGTGGTAGAAAATGTAAATATTGCAAAAGTTCATCAAAGACCTACTCAGGGTAATCCACAAGGTGGTATTGTTGAGAAGCCGATGCCGATTGATTATTCCAATCTTATGCTTATGTGCAATAAATGTGTTAAACCCGTTCGCATTGGTATGAGAGAGCTCGAAGATGGTAAAAAGGTGAGATTCTGCAGAAAATGCAATGAACAGATTGATGCCTAAGATGCAGCTTAAGGAGCAAAAACGTTGAGCCTTAAAGAAATATATGAAAAAGAAGTAATACCAGAGTTAAAGAAGACTTTTGGTTATCAGAATGCAATGCAGATTCCTATGCTGGAAAAGATAGTTTTGAATATAGGACTTGGAGAAGCAATCAAAAATGTTAAATTGCTTGACTCTGCGGCAGCTGATTTAGCACTGATTGCTGGACAGAAACCTGTAATCACAAAAGCTAGAAAATCTATTGCTGCATTTAAGCTACGTATGGGTATGCCAATTGGTTGTATGGTAACTTTACGTGGTGAGAAAATGTACGATTTTCTGAATAAGCTAATTAATATTGCACTTCCTCGTGTGCGTGACTTCAAAGGAATATCAGGGAAAGCATTTGATGGAAGGGGTAATTACAGCCTTGGTATTAAGGAACATATAATTTTTCCTGAGATTGATTATGACAAGACTGATAGTATTAAAGGTCTTAATGTTTCTATAGTTACAACGGCAAAAACAGATGAAGAGGGCAAAACACTCCTGAAATTGTTTGGGATGCCTTTTAAAAATTAGGAGGGAATTTTGGCAAAAACGTCTCTTATTGTTAGAGCAGAAAGAAAGCAAAAATTTGAGGTTCGTGCTTATAATCGCTGCCCAATATGTGGAAGACCCAGAGGATTTATAAGAAAAGCTGGTATATGTAGAATCTGTTTCAGAAATCTTGCATCTGCTGGTAGATTACCAGGTGTTACCAAATCAAGTTGGTAGTGAATTCATAATCTATATAAACAAAACCTCTTAATTGTTATACCTATATTAGATAATGAATTGTTTAAAATAAGTTTCAATGATTGTTTACTTAGTCTTAAGATAAAATTAAGTAATATAGTAATATTATCAGGAGAAAAATATGGCAATGAGTGATCCCATAGCGGACATGCTTACAAGAATCAGAAATGGTGGAAAAGCTGAATTCGCAAAGGTGGATATCCCCGGGTCAAAACTTAAAGTTGAGATGGCGCGGGTGCTAAAAGAGCAAGGGTATATAAAAAATTACAAGTTTTTAGAAGATAACAAGCAAGGAATACTGCGTGTTTATCTTAAATATGCTGGTAAAAAACATGCAATTTATGGGCTTGAGAGAGTAAGTAAACCCAGTAGAAGGGTATATAACAAGTCCAAAGATATAAAACCGGTTTTAAACGGTCTTGGTATAGCGATTTTATCCACTCCAAAAGGTTTAATGACGGATAAACAGGCGAGAAACGAGAATGTGGGCGGTGAAGTCCTCTGTAATATTTGGTAATACAGGAGAGGTATATGTCACGAATAGGTAAAAAGCCGATCCAGATTCCAGAAAAAGTCAAAATTACTGTTGATAGTGATATATTGACTGTTAATGGACCAAAGGGAACATTAACAAGAAGTCTGCATCCGGCTGTAAAAATTAGTATTGAAGATGGAATTTTACATGTTACACCTAACAATCCAGAGGATCGGAAAATAGTCGCACTTCAAGGTATGTATCGTGCGTTGATTCAAAATATGGTTAATGGTGTTACTAATGGTTATGAAAGAACACTTTTGTTGAGTGGAATTGGATACAGGGCGGAACTAAATGACAAGATCATTGTGTTAAACGTCGGATATTCTAACCCAGTCAATTTCCCACTTCCTGAAGGAATTTCTGCAAAAGTAGATAAAAACACCCAAATCATTTTATCTTCAATAGATAAAGAAAGTTTAGGTGAGACTGCAGCAAACATTAGAAGAATAAGACCACCTGAACCGTATAAAGGCAAAGGTATTATGTATTCTGATGAGACAATAATCAAAAAAGCAGGCAAGTCTGCAGCAAAATAATCTAAATCGGGAATAGAATTTTATGGCAAATACATCCGAAAAATATATCTCAAGAGTTAAGAGAAAAAAGAGAATAAGGAAAAAGATGACAGGCACTCAAGATCGTCCGAGGCTTAATATCTTTAGAAGTGCCAGTCATATATATGCCCAGATAATCAACGACATTGAGGGCAATACCATCGTTTCTGCATCAACCCTTGATAAGGAGTTCACAGATACAGGCAAAAAAGGTGGTAACAAAGATGCTGCTGTTGCCGTTGGTAAAATTGTGGCTAAGAGGGCACTTGACAAGGGAATTACTAAAGTGGTTTTCGACAGAAATGGTTTTCTCTATCATGGTCGGGTGAAAGCACTTTCAGACGGAGCTCGTGAAGGCGGGCTACAATTCTAATTAAGGAGGATGTCCCTTGGTCGGTAAACAAACAGAAGAAAACCAATTGATCGATAAAGTAGTTAGGATCAACAGAGTTGCAAAAGTTGTAAAAGGCGGAAGAAATTTTAGTTTCAGTGCTCTTTGTGTTGTGGGTGATGGTGATGGAAATGTAGGTTTTGGTCTCGGTAAGGCAGGTGAGGTTCCAGAAGCTATTCGTAAGGGCGTTGAAAAAGCAAAAAGAAGTATGGTAAAAGTTGCTGTATTGAATGGAACAGTCCCATTTGAAGTTATTGGGCATTTCGGTGCGGGCAAAGTTCTACTAAAACCTGCTTCTCCTGGAACTGGTGTTATTGCAGGTGGTGCTGTCCGTGCAGTTCTTGAGGCTGCTGGTATAACTGACATTTTGACAAAATGTATTGGAACTAATAATACACACAATGTTGTCAGAGCAACGATGGCTGGATTGAGATCTTTAGAGACAAAAGAAGATGTTGCTAAACGTCGCGGACTTAGACCTGAAGAATTATAGTCAAGATATTTGAAGATATAGTGGAGAGACAAATAATGTCTGGTAAAGTAAGATTAACACAAATAAGAAGCCTAATCGGGCGTCCTGAAAAGCATCGTAAAATCCTTCGTGCATTGGGTTTGAAACGTATGCATATGACAGTGGAGCATAATATGAACCCCGCAATTATGGGGATGGTAAAAAAAGTTCCTCATCTTGTCAGTGCAGAGGAGGTTTAAAATGAAATTGCATGAACTGGCACCCGCCGAGGGTAGCAGACATAAAAGAAAAAGGATAGGACGTGGACCTGGTTCTGGTATGGGCAAAACTTCAACAAAAGGGCATAAAGGGCTAAAAGCAAGATCCGGAGGTGGAGTGAGACCTGGATTTGAAGGTGGCCAGATGCCTTTGCATAGACGATTGCCTAAACGTGGTTTTAAAAACATTCACAAAGATATTGTAGCCATTGTAAATGTTTCTGAACTTGACAGATTTGAATCAGGTGCGATCGTTGACGAACTTGCGTTGAGAAATGCAGGTCTTGTTAAAGGTTGTATTGATAAGGTCAAAATACTTGGCAATGGCGAAGTTACTAAAGCTATCTCTCTTAAAAAATGCTTTGTGAGTAAAACCGCAAAGGAAAAAATTGAGGCAGCAGGTGGAAATATCGAACAGTAATTAATGCTAAGATTAATCTGAGGTTTTATTAATGATTCAGAGCGGATACCAGAATATACTTAAGCTTCCAGAACTTAAGAAAAAGCTGCTTGTTACCCTTTTGCTGCTTTTTGTCTATCGAGTAGGAGTTCATATTCCAGCACCGGGGATTGATGCTGCAGCATTAGCCTCTTTTTTTGATAGCACCAGAGGCACTCTATTTGCTATGTTTAACATGTTTTCAGGTGGGGCACTTGAAAAACTATCTGTTTTTGCACTTGGGATTATGCCCTATATCAGTGCTTCTATTATTCTTCAATTGATGACTGTAGTAATTCCTCATCTTGAGCAGTTATCAAAAGAGGGTGATCATGGAAGAAAGAAGATTACTCAATATACAAGATATGGAACTGTGATATTAAGTATTATACAGGGATTTGGCATAAGTGTTGGGCTTGAAGCCATGACATCTCCAGCAGGAGCACCTGTTGTTATGTACCCGGGTTGGGGATTCCGTATTGTTACAGTAATAACTCTTACAGCAGGAACTGCATTTATAATGTGGCTTGGGGAGCAGATTACTGAAAGAGGTATTGGAAATGGTATATCTCTTATAATTTTTGCTGGTATTGTAGCAAGGATGCCAACTGCAATTGGTAATACCCTTCGCCTTGTATCAACTGGAGAAATGGGTATATTTACAATTATTATTTTAATTGTTCTTATGGTTATTGTAATTGGTTGTATTATTTTTATGGAACAGTCACAACGTAGAATGCCTGTTCAATATGCAAAAAGGGTTGTTGGTCGTAAGATGTATGGTGGACAGACATCACACCTACCATTGAAGCTTAATACCGCCGGCGTTATTCCGCCAATTTTTGCATCTTCAATAATAATGTTTCCAGCTACTATTGCCAATTTTATTGACCTTCCAATTATGAAAAGTGTTGCTGCTGCAATGAATCCAGGCACAATAGTATACAACCTTATATATGTAGGATTCATTGTTTTTTTCTGTTTTTTTTATACAGCAGTAGCATTTAATCCAGATGATGTTGCCGATAGAATGAAAAAGAATGGTGGGTATATACCTGGTATAAGACCCGGCAAAAAAACTGCTGAATACATTGATAAAGTTCTAACAAGAATAACTCTTGGTGGGGCAATCTATATCTCAATCATATGTGTTCTTCCAACAATGTTGATGACAAAATTTAATGTGCCGTTTTACTTTGGCGGCACAGCACTTCTTATTGTCGTAGGAGTCGCCATTGATACAATATCTCAGATTGAAACTCACATGATTTCGAGAAACTATGAGGGATTTCTAGGTAAAACAGGGGCAATAAAGGGAAGAAGATAAAAAATAAATCCCAAGATTCCGACAATCGGTGGGAGTGGATATATATTCAATGGAGTAGAAATTTATATGGCAAAAGAAGAACCCATCAAAGTTGAAGGCACAGTACTTGAGACGCTGCCAAATGCCATGTTTAAGGTGGAACTTGATAACAAGCATCAGTTACTTGCACACATTTCTGGCAAGATGAGAATGCATTTTATTAAAATTCTACCAGGTGATAAAGTAACAGTTGAATTATCACCTTATGACTTGTCAAGAGGTAGGATTACCTATCGTTATAAATAGTATAATATACAATATGCTTTAGATAATTATTTAGAGGATGACTATTAGTTATAAATATTTTTTTCTACAGCATTTTTTGAGGAGTAAATATTAATGAAAGTCAGAGCTTCAGTAAAAAAAATTTGTAAAGATTGTAAGATTATCCGCAGATCTGGAGTTGTTAGGGTAATATGTATAAATAAACGTCATAACCAGAGGCAGGGATAAAAGGGGGATACAGAGCGTGGCAAGAATTGCAGGCGTAGATTTACCAAAAAACAAACATGTAGTGATTGCACTGACCAGCATTTATGGTATTGGAAGAAGCAGATCCAGCGATATTATTGCCGAAGTTGGTCTTAATCCAACTATGAAAGCTGAAGAACTCACTGAAGAGCAGGTAAATGAGATAAGGAAGATCATTGACACTAAATATAAAGTTGAGGGAGAGCTTAGGGCAGACACTTCAATGAATATAAAGCGGCTCATGGACTTAGGATGCTATCGAGGGCTTCGCCATAGAAAATCTCTTCCATGTCGTGGTCAGCGGACAAGCACGAATGCCAGAACAAGGAAAGGTCCAAAACGTGCTGCTGTTAAGAAGAAGAAGTAAGTATTGTTTATGACACTTTATTGTTTATTACCTACATTATTGGGCATCTGTCTAATTTAAGGATGAATAGGGAATTTAATGGCTAAGAAAGCAAAAAAAACGGTAACAAAGAAAAAAATAAAAAAGAATATATCAACTGGTGTTGTTCATATTCAATCAACATTCAATAATACAATCATAACAATAACTGATGAGACAGGAAATACTATTTCATGGTCAAGTTCCGGTATTCAAGGATTTAAAGGTTCAAGAAAAAGCACACCGTTTGCATCAAAAATGGCTGCTGAAGATGCAGGTGCTAAGGCTATGGAACATGGGATGAAAAATATTAGCGTTTATGTTAAAGGTCCTGGGGCAGGTAGAGAATCAGCTTTAAGAGCCCTTCACGCTCTTGGCTTTAATATATCCATGATAAAAGATGTTACACCTGTCCCTCATAACGGATGCCGCCCGCCAAAGAGAAGAAGGGTTTAATTTACCTTGTTTATAAGTTTTATATGCTTACCACCTTGCCCATAGGTTTATATAAGGAGGAAAACGTTGTCACGTTATAGAGGTTCTGTCTGCCGTCAATGCAGACGCGAAAATATGAAGTTGTTTCTTAAAGGAGATCGTTGCTTTTCAGATAAATGTAGTTTTGACCGCAGAGCATACCCACCGGGACAGCATGGTCAACGTCGTGGAAAAAGTTCTGATTATGGGATACAGCTTAGAGAAAAACAGAAAGTTAGAAGAATTTATGGAATTTCTGAGAAGCAGTTCAGGATTATATTTGCCAATGCAGATCGCCAGAAAGGTATTACAGGAACAAACCTTTTAGGTCTTTTAGAAAGAAGACTTGATAATGTCGTCTTCAGACTTGGTTTTACAAGTTCAAGAACACAAGGGAGACACTTTGTAAGACATAACCACTTTCTCGTTAATGGAAAAAAAGTTAATATCCCTTCATATATTATAAAAAATGGGGATGTTATTGAATTAAGAGAAAAAAGTAAAAATGTAAAAGCTATTTCTGATTCTGTTGAAACAGTTGTTAGAAGAGGAATCCCACAATGGCTTGAACTTGATAAAGACGGATTAAAAGGAATTATCAAATCTCTACCTAACCGTGAAGATATTACACTGCCAATACAGGAACAGCTGATTGTAGAACTCTATTCAAAATAATTGAATAGTTAGTAGCAGTTTGTCCTAAGAGTATTATATCAGGAGATAAACAATGTCATCAGATGAACTTGTATATGTAAATTGGCATGAGATGATAAGACCGGAAAAGGTAGTTGTTACAACAACTTCTACATACGGTAAATTTGTATGTGAGCCCCTTGAAAAGGGTTTTGGAATAACAATAGGTAACTCTTTAAGACGTATCATTCTATCTTCACTGTATGGTGCTGCTATTGTTTCTGTAAAATTTGAAGATGCATTACATGAATATAGTGTAATACCTAATGTTAGAGAAGATGTTTCTGAAATCATAATGAATCTTAAGGCGGTTCAGCTTAAAGTTGAGAGTTTAGAAGATAGAGTTTTGACGGTCAATTTTGAAGGAGAAGGCAATTTGACCGCTGCATATCTTCAAGGCATTGCTTCTGGTGTTCAAATACTTAATCCAGATCAGCACATTGCCACCTTATCAAAAGGTGGGGTGTTAAAAATGTCTTTAAAAGTAAAAACAGGAAAAGGCTTTTCTTTAGCATCTGCTAATAACGACCCTGATGCTCCTGTAGGCACAATTCCCATTGACAGTATTTTTTCACCTATAAAAAGAGTTAAATATGTTGTTGGGACATCAAGAATTGGTCAAAAGACTGACTATGATAAACTGACCATGGAGGTCTGGACAGACGGCAGTGTTACTCCTGAGGATGCAGTTGCCTTTGCCGCAAAAATCCTCAAAGAGCAGATGAGTCCTTTTATCAATTTTGATGAAGATATTGAGCCTGAACAGGAAGATAGAGAGCATGATCGCTCTACTAAAGATTTTAATGAAAACCTTTACAGAAGTGTTGATGAGCTTGAACTATCTGTAAGAAGTTCCAACTGTCTTAAAAATGCTCAAATACTAAAAATTTATCAGCTTGTTCAAAAAAGCGAGAGCGAAATGCTTAAAACCAAGAATTTTGGGAGAAAATCCTTAAATGAAATTAAAGAGGTTTTGACTTCTATGGATCTCTCTCTTGGTATGGATCTTGATGGATTTGAGCCACCTGTTGAAGATGATGTTATTGAGCATGAGCAGCAACAATTTAACGAAGAAGACTTGGAACACCCTTCCTGATGAATATCAAGTTAACGAAGGAGAAAAAAATTTCCCATGAGACATAGAAAAGCAGGCGTGAAGCTGAATCGAACCTCAAGCCACAGAAAAGCCATGTTCAGAAATATGGTTACATCACTGTTTAAGCATGAGAGTATTAAGACTACAGATGCTAAGGCTAAAGAGCTTAGAAAACATGCCGATAAGATGATTACTTTGGCTAAAAGAGGCGATTTACACGCAAGACGTCAGGCATTAGCCTATATTAGAGAAAAAGATGTTGTGCATAAATTATTTAGCGATGTTGCAGAAAAATTTGGTAATAGGGAAGGTGGTTATACAAGGGTTGTGAAACTTGGACCACGTTCTGGTGATGCTGCACCAATGTCAATGATTGAGCTTGTTATGGATAAATAGTTGACATCTTAAATGTTATTAATCTAAACTTGAAAGCCCTGATTGGCAAATATTATATGCTAATCAGGGCTTTATTTGTTTTGTTTTTTCTATTAATGATTGAAATTAATACCAATTGGATATGATACTCTTTATATGCAAATTCATTTTTTTTCAACTCTTTCAAGTACTATGGATAAGGCAAGAGAACTTGCACGAAATAATGCGCCACATTTTAGCGTTGTAGTTGCTGAAGAACAGGTTAAAGGACGAGGACGCTTGAATAGAGTGTGGCTATCTGATAAAGGAGGATTGTGGTTTACTGTGATATTGAGACCCATACTCCCACCAAATTTGGCATTTCAGGTCAATTTCTGTGCATCTTTATCTATTGCTAAAATATTAAAGGGTAAATATGGATTAGATGTGAGTGTAAAATGGCCTAACGACATCCTCATTAGAGATAAAGAGCTTGTAAATAGTAACGAGATTTTTACTAATAAGAAAATTGCTGGTTTATTGTCAGAGATGGAGACTTCTGGAGATAAAGTTGCATTTATAAATATCGGTATTGGAATTAATGTCAACAATGATGTCAATAATAGCACTAAAATTGAGCGATTAAAAGCAACTTCAATTAGAAATATATTAAATAAAGATATTTCTAAAATGGATTTATTGTCCTCTTTTCTTGATGAATTTGAAAAACAAATTGTGGCAATAGAATCTGAATCAATTAGTTGCATAGCTCTTATTGAAGAATGGAAGCAGATGACATCTACTATTGGTAAAAAAGTCAGGATAGAGACATTTGATGGCTTTTATGAAGGGATTGCGATTGATGTTGAACAAACTGGTGCTTTACTTATAAGAGATGACTTTGGAACTGAAAAAAGTATAATCTATGGAGACTGCTTCTATAAGTAGAATTTTTGTGCCTACAAAACTGTATAAAAAATAAATGGAGAGAAATAATTATGAATATCTCAAAAGAGTTAAGAATGACCGTATATTCTTCAATGTTTGCAGCTTTGATCTCTGTTGGGGCATATATTTCTATTCCTATTGGTCCTGTCCCTATTGTGTTGCAGAATATTTTTGTGCTTATGGCAGCTATTTTGCTTGGAACAAAATGGGGTGGTGCAGCTTTGGGTTTATATCTATTTATGGGAGCATGTGGGTTTCCCGTATTTGCAGGTGGAACAGGTGGACTCGGACGAATTTTAGGACCTACTGGCGGTTATCTGCTCGGTTATATACCAGCCGTATTAGTTACAGGACTTATATCGGATAAAATTGGAAAAAATCTTTTTGGAGATATAATAGCAATGTTTGCTGGCTCTTTAATTGTATATATTGCAGGAGTGCCGTGGCTCAAAGTTGCTACTGGAATGGCGTGGAATAAGGTTTTTATTGTTGGTATGTATCCATTTGTTGTTGGTGATATTCTTAAAATAGTTGCAGCTGCTTATTGTATAAAGTTTTTAAGACCTTTGTTAGACAAAAACATGGATAAGTATAGCTAATGAGCAGATTTGAAGATAAAATAGGTAAAAACATCATTGAAGTAAAACGCCTTTCACATATTTACGGCAGCACTGACAGAGGAATTAAAAATATCTCATTTGGTGTTAAGCCTGCTGAATTTATAGTTGTTGCTGGGCAAAATGGCTCAGGAAAATCAACACTATTTCGTCATCTTAATGGATTGTTATCTCCAACTTCTGGTGAAGTATGGATTCATGGCAAAACAGTAAGCTCCAACCTTGAGTATGCTCGCCAAATTGTGGGAATGATATTTCAAGATGCAGATTGTCAGATTGTAGGCCAGACTGTTTTTGAAGATGCTGCTTTTGGACCTGAAAATTTGAGACTGCCAATTGGAGAGATTTACAAAAGAACTAAAAACGCTCTAAAAGAGCTTGGGCTACTCCATTTAAAAGATCAAAATCCTGCTACCCTCTCAGGTGGTGAAAAGCGTAGACTTGCTATTGCTGGAGTCCTAACTATGAGACCAGAGGTTATTGTCTTAGACGAACCTTTCTCAAATTTAGATTATGCAGGGACACGCGATCTTTTGTCTTCTATTATTTGGCTTCACCAAGCTGGTCATACAATTATTCTTTCAACACATGATATTGAAAAAGTTATATTTTATGCTTCAAGAATGATAATCATTCACCAAGGTCGTATAGTGGGAGATGATAAGCCAGAAATACTTTTGAAAGAGGTTGAAAAGTTTGGAATACGAGAACCATGTTCATCAAAACTTGGCATGAACATTATACCATGGGATAAATAGGCG
>JADFXA010000250.1 GCA_015233755.1 Desulfamplus sp.
GCTCTTGAAATTGCAATAGAATCTTTACAAAAAGGTGAAACTAATATTTTCCTTTGCGGTTGTGTTGATATGTCAGGAGACATAAGGCAAGATACATTAAATCGAACATTAAGAAATTATGCTGATTACTATGATGACTCTGCACCATTTGACAGTAAAACAAAAGGTGTTTTCCCTTCTGAAGGTGCGGCAGCTATAGTTCTTAAACCTCTCGATCAGGCTCAAAAAGATGGTGATAGAATTTATGCTGTTATAAAAGGCACAGGAACAGCATCAGGTGGGGAAATAATAATTCCATCATCTTTAGGAAATGCTCAAAGCGGAGGATCTGCAAGCAATAACTACACAGCCTCACTTTTAAACGCTCTAAATGACGCTGAAATCTCAATTTCTGATGTTGGGCTTTATCAAGCACACGGAAGCGGAGATTTTAATCAAGACTCTATTGAATTAAATACTTTACAAAATTTAATTACTAAGAGCCAGCTTGAAACGAATCAAACTGAAATAAGCCAAAATAAAGCAATTCAATTTGAAACCAACCAAATGAAAAGAACTGGAAATAATCTTGCAATCAGTTCAGCATCTGCAATTGTTGGGGACACAAGTGCTGTTTCAGGTCTAATTTCAGTAGTTCAATCTGCACTCTCAATTTACCATAAAATTATTCCAGCTTTGCCAAAATTTAGAAGTTCGGCAGTTTCAGTTAATTCAAATAAATTTTATTTCCCAAAATTTTCATCGTTCTGGATCAAAGAAAATGTAGAAAATAGACGAATAGCGCTTGTTGCTTCAATCTCAACTGATGGTGCATTTTCTCCCGCTGTTCTTGAGGAGTGTTCTAACTCTTATAGTGATTCTTCTTATTATTCCAAATATTTGGACTCTTATAATATTAGAGACAGAGAAGATATTAAAAAGATAAACACGGCTCATAAGAGCGTTAAGAGTGGAAAAATTGCCTTTTTATATCCTGGTTCAGGCAACCATTTTGTTGGAATGGGACGAAAACTTGGAATTATGTTCCCAGATATTCTGCGGCAGATGGAAGAGTCTGGGGCATCTTTAAATAGGCGCATGTTGCCAGATTTATATTATCCTAAACGTTTATCTTATGAAGATGGTTGGGAACAAGATGCGTTAAACATTATTAACAGCCATGCTCACAATATGATATTTGGCCAAGTCTCTTTTGGTGTTTTTATGACACGTATTGCTGAAAAATTTGGGTTAAAACCCGATGTTTGCATTGGTCATAGTCTTGGTGAGACTGCTGGATTGTTCTCCTTAGGCGTATGGAGTGAGCCTGAGGATATGCTCAAAAGGATGGAGAAATCTGATCTTTTTACTAAAAAACTTGCTGGCGACTATATTGCAGCTAAAAAAGCGTGGGGGCTCAAAGAGAGTGAAATTGTTCAATGGAGAGTTGCGGCTGTAAATAGAAGCAAAAATTTTGTTAAACATATAATTGAATCGTCTCAATCGAAAAATAAATCGGACAGATATGACAAACTCTATCTACTTATTGTGAATACCCCTGATGAATGCGTCATTGGCGGCAGTGCCGATCAACTTGAAGATTTTATCAAAGAGACAGGCTGTGGTGCAATGTATCTTGACGGTGTTGTTACTGTCCACTGCCCTATTGCAAAAGAGTGTGAGAAAGAGTATCTAAATTTGCACAAATTTGAGTGTACTCCGCCTAAAAATATTGACTTTTATAGCTGTTATTCTGGCAAAAAATATACTCCTTCAACAGACGCAACCGCTGAATCTATCTTAAATCAGGCACTTTATGGGTTTGATTACACAGAGCTTATTGAAAATGCATGGAATGATGGTGTCAGAATCTTTATCGAGATGGGTCCTGGCTCCTCATGCACCCGCGCTGTAAGTAAAATACTTGCAAGTAAGCCGCATCTTGCGGTTTCACTATCTTCAAGCTCAAAAGATGACGATGAGGAGATAACTCTTTACAAGGCTCTTGATACTCTTTTTAGTAGCCTCACCATAAGTTTTGAAAACTCTGAAGATTCATTTGAAGAGGAGTGTAATGATTACTCTCTTCTCAATAAAGATAGTTATAAATCCATTTCATTGGCAAATGGCGAAGAGGAGCTAAATAATTATAATGAATCTCCAGAATCTACAAAATGTTCAGAATCTTCAAAACTTTTTGAATCTGGAACGGTAACCGCAGATGCGCATTTTAAATTTTTAGAGTTTTCACAAAAAAATATGTTTGCATTGGAGAAACAATTTTCATGTTTAACTCAAATAGCTTCTCAATTGGTTTCACCCGAACTTCTTTCTCATTTGAATTCACAAGAACTTCATTATCAATTGATTCACCAATCGCATCAACAAACACTGTCTTTAGAACAAACAAGGCCATCTACTCTTTTTGACCGTAATATGTGCATGGAGTTTGCAACTGGGTCAGCTTCAAATGTTTTGGGTGATTCTTTTAAGGTTATTGATACTTATCCTGTCAGAGTTCGTCTGCCTGGTGAGCCGCTTATGCTGGTTGATCGCATCATGGATATTCAAGGAGAGATGTTATCTCTAAAATCTGGTAAAATTATCACTCAACATGATGTCAAGCCTGATGCTTGGTATTTAGATGGTGGTAAAGCTCCAGTTTCAATCTCAATTGAAGCTGGGCAGGCAGATCTATTTTTATGTTCATGGCTTGGAATTGATCACGTTGTCAAAGGCAGACGTAGATACCGCCTTCTTGATGCCAAAGTAACCTTTCACAGAACTCTACCAGAGCCAACTGAAACTATAGAATACCATATCGAGATTGAAAGGTTTTTAAAACAAGGCGATATATATCTTTTTTTCTTTCATTATCAGGGTTTTATTAATGTTAGAAATAACACCAGTATAAACCCTGAACTCTTAATCTCTATGCGTGATGGTTGTGCTGGCTTTTTTACACTTGATGAGGTTAAAAATTCAGGTGGAATTATTCTAAAAAAAGAAGAACTTGAGCATATTACAAAAGATAATATAAAGCACTATATACCACAAAAAGAGGTTATTAAGTTTTTACCCCTAATTCCTGTTTACAGAGAAAGTTATACAGACGAGCAAGTTGAACAACTTAGAGTTGGAAACCTTGATGCATGTTTTGGAAAGCAATTTGATAAAATTTTACTTGGTAAAAACTTAAGACTTCCGGGCATTAAGTCATCTCAAAATAGCGTTTCGCAACATGGCATAGAAGAGAAGAAAAATAATAATAACGGCAGAATGCACCTAATTGACAGAGTTCTTGAATTAGACCCAGATGGCGGAAGATTCGGCATGGGTTTTATAAGTGCAGAGGCTGATATTCACCCTGACGATTGGTTTTTAACCTGCCACTTTGTTGATGATATGGTTATGCCTGGAACTTTGATGTATGAGTGCTGTGCCCATGCTTTACGCATTTTTACCCAAAGAATTGGGTGGGTAACTACAAGAGATGAGCCTTTTTATGATATTATTCAAGGCGTTGAAAGCGACTTAAAATGCAGAGGTCCAGTAACAACAGAGACTAAAAAAGCAAGATACGAGATTGAGATTAAAGAGATTGGGTATACAAATATCAAAGCTGATAAAGAGCAATATATTGGAATTATAGAAGATCATTACGAACCATACATTATTGCAGATGCACACATGTTTTCTGACGAACACCGAATAGTGCTTTATAAAAATATGGGAATGAGAATTATTGGATTATCTAAAAAAGAT
>JADFXA010000251.1 GCA_015233755.1 Desulfamplus sp.
TTCAAATATTTTTGTAGTGGGTCTGATGCCATGGATAATGCTTATTTTTTCTTGCACAACTATAGCTGGTTTGTCTTATCTTTTTAAATGGGACCGTCAAGTTACAGGATGCCTTTTGCTTTTAATCCCATTAGGCAATACCTCTTTTCTTGGAGTGCCTATGGTAAAGACATTTTTTGGAGATCATGCGGTTCCTTACGCATTGCTATATGATCAACTTGGCTCGTTTTTAGCTTTGGCAACATATGGTTCTTTAATTATCGCATTTTATGGAACAGGAGAAAATAAGCCATCTTTAAGATTAATCTGCAAAAAAGTTATTTCATTTCCACCGTTTATATCTTTAATAATAGCTTTAATTCTTAAATCAATTTCAATTTCGTATCCAGCACCTGTTGTAAATATATTAACAACCCTTTCATCTACACTAATACCAATTGTTATGATTGCTGTAGGATTTCAATTAACACTACGTTTAGACAAAAAATTGATAGTTCCAATATGTATTGGTATATCTTTAAAACTTATTGTATCTCCATTAATAGCTCTATTGTTATGTAGAGTAGTTGGAGTTGATGGAGAGGCTGTTCAGGTATCTATTTTTGAAGCTGGTATGCCTCCAATGGTTTCAGCAGGAGCACTTGCAATAATTGCAAATTTATCTCCTGCTCTTACAGCGGCTTTAGTTGGTATCGGAATAGTTTTAAGTTTTATAACATTACCTATTCTCCATCAGATTATTCTTATGTAGCACTCATGTGTCATTCGTCTATCCGCACATCTTTTATTATATCTCCGCAAATCATTTAGTAGTGCTGCATAGAAGTGTTGATCAATTTTTTAGCAAGATTTTTTGCATCTTCAAGGTTTGCAGCAAATCCATCTGCACCAGTTGCTTGCCAAAGCTTAGGTGTCTCATTAAATACCCTTCCACCTACAATAATCTTTATATTTTTAAGCTCATCGTCATCTCGTATCTTTGCAATAGCCTCTTTTACATAGGTGATATTAAATGGCATGGTTACTGATATGGCAAGCAGATCAGGTATAAAAGATTTAACAAACAGTATAAGGTCTTCTTTTGGCATATTTGCACCAAGATAGCGAACATCCCAACCTTCTTGCTCAAGCGTATCTGCAATCATCCAAGCACCTATCTCATGGAACTCATTAGGAGATGCTGTAACAATAGCCCTGCCAATATCAATATTTTTACCATTATTGCTATCTTTTCCCATACTTATATTTGCCATTATTCTTCCCACAATAGCAGAAGCCAAATGTTCTTGAGCAACAGATATTTCAGCTTTTTCCCACATCATTCCAATTTCATACATAGATGGCTGTACAATATGGAGATAAAAATCTTGAAGTTTTAAATCATTTTTAATTGAGTCTTGAGCCAATGCAAGGGCTTTTCTATGATCTCCATCTAAAAGAGCTGATTGAAAAGCATTTTTAAGCTCAAGCCAATTTTCACTTATAGGAAGTAAATATTCTGTATCTGATAAGGCAATTTTTATCATATCAGTATGTCTGCTTATTAACCATTCGTAAATTACATTGATAGATTCAGAATCTTTTTTCTCTAAATATCTCTTATTAGCTTCCATCCACGCCTTTAACTCAATGATAAAATATTCAAATTCAAATCCATGAGAATAGTAAGCTCTGTAAACCCAAGGAACTGTCTTTGCCAGTAACTCATAGTTGTTTATGCTGAATACTGTAGTCATAAATGCCGCATGGTGCTTGTGGTTATCATACATGATACCAAGGGGATTGTTACCGATAATAGTATATATATTGGGCGTTGTTGTAAGTGTGCTATTGACATATCTTACCATATCAGAGCTATTAATGTGATAGGCAGTTGCAGATTTTAGGCTAACAAAGGGCAAAGAAGCAGCTTGGTTAAGAATTGCGTCCATAATACTCTTAATATCTATATCCATTGTCTGATAATCTCCTAAAGATGTTCTGTATTTAATCCTAATGTTCCATTTGTTTTTTTGACATAAGACCAATAATTTTAATTTGGTGAAAAGAAAAAAGATTTCAACTCAAATAAAATTATGCCGATATTATTAAAAACAAGTGCAAAATAAAATATGGAGGGAAAAATATGAAGATAGCATCATCTAAACTCTCTTTTAATTCAGAGAGAAAATATGAAGAAAATAGTGTTTCGAAAAGAGAGGTAGAAACTTTAGAGGAACGCCCATCTTTTTCTGCAAATAGACGCTCTTCTAATCAAGGAGATAGTTTAGCAAAACAATCTTCACTTATAAGATTTACATCAATAAGAAATGGAAAAGGTCAAAATCAGAGACTTTTTCCTGCTAAAATAGATGTTCCAAAAACCTCTATAGATGACGAGCTGCCAGCTGATCCTAAACTTGCAGCAATGAAACGTATGCTTGATGCTATGATGGGTAAAAAAGTTAAATTAACAGCTATTTCAGGAGTTCAAGGAAATAACAATGCATCTACTAATACTAACAACATCTCTAATGATTTATCTTCAACAAGAAATAATCCAACATTTTTAAATTCTCAATCTAACGCTTCACAACTCAATCTTTTTCAATCTAATAATTTACCATTAGACACTCTTATTTTACAGCCTAATATGCCTGAAATGCCGACAAGACGTATAAGAATTACAGAATTTAACTCTTATTACGAATCTGAATCTACAAAATTTGATGCTCTTGGAAGTGTTAAAACTGAAAGTGGTGAATCTATTAATTTTAAACTCCACCTTGATATGAATAGGGAGTTTTATTCAGAAAATAGCTCTCAAATAGTGGGTGATAACAGCCTAATAGACCCGCTTGTTGTCAATTTTAATGGAAATCCAGCAGAATTAACCGATGTAAAATTTAAGTTTGATCTTAACTCTGACGGTAAAGATGAGGAAATCTCTTGGCTTTCTTCAGGAAGCGGCTTTCTTGTATTTGATAAGAATAATGATGGTATGGTTAATAATGGAGGTGAACTGTTTGGCCCTGCTACCAATAATGGCTTTAACGAGCTTGAACAACTCGATGAAGATAAAAATGGCTGGATTGATGAAAACGATGCCTCATTTGAAAAGCTATCGGTTTGGTCTGGCGACTCCCCAAATGACGCGAAGTTAAAAAGCCTTAAAGAGAGTGGAATAGGTGCTATTGCAGTTAAAAGCCAAGAGACAGAATTTGAAATTAAAGAGCAGAAAAGCCAAAATACACTTGGGCAGATACGAAGAACAGGAATATATCTTGAAGAGAATGGAAAAGCAGGAACAATTCAGCAGTTAGATTTGGCCATATAGCCAAGCTATAAATAGCAAGGCTATAGGTCTTAAAGTGATTTATGGGAATTTACCAATACTATTCAACAATTCATGGAAAGGAAAAATTTGCTTGTCTGTCTGATCTCATTTAACTTTATCGCCTTCTTGTTTTGTAAACCAGCTTTTAATATCTTTGAAATTGGAGAAAACAACAAAAGCAATAATAAAAATAAGTATGTATTGAATAATATAGAGATATTGCTGAAGAAAATCAAAACATACAACCCACATAAGTACCGCAAAAAATGTTCCTGAAAGTACTGCTGTAAAGTTTCTCCATATACTCATTTTAAGCAAGTACCCTAAAATAGAACCAGCAACAGGACCTGTTCCGGGTAAAGGTGCCAATACAAATAGAAATACGCCTATCCAACCA
>JADFXA010000252.1 GCA_015233755.1 Desulfamplus sp.
CGTTTTACAACAGGGACGCGATCAATACCAAGGGCATCGCCAACAAAAGCTGCTCCATTGCCAAGAATCTTGCCGTTTCCAGTCCCTTTGCCAACCTCTTTTAAAAGCTCAATTGCAGCCTTACCATCACCCCAATTAAGAAGGCCTCCCTCCATTGCTACACCAATGGCAACACCTGTCTCAATAGTGTCAACTCCAATATCATCAGATAATCTGTCAAGCATTGCAATGTCATCAAGGTCTTTAATTGTAGTGTGTGCACCAAATGCCCAGAGCGTTTCGTATTCAAAACCTGATGTAAGCTGCTTTCCATCTTTATCGTTATAAACCTGAGAACATTTGATTACACAACCCGGATGACAACCTTCAGCGACAATTCCACCTCTTGCCTTAATATTTTCAACCATCTTTTCGCCGCTTATATCTTGAGCATGGTCAAAACGTCCGCTTCTAAAGTTCTTTGTTGGAAGTGCGCCTGCCTCATTAATAACATTAACCAAAACAGCAGTTCCAAATCCGGGAAGCCCCTGACCTGTTACAGGGTGGTTATTCAGCATCTCAACCCAACGTTTGTTTGCTGTCTTGAATGCTTCTGCATCGGCAATAGGAAGACGATCGCACCCTTTATCATCAACTACAATCGCCTTAATCTTTTTTGAACCCATAACTGCCCCAAGACCACCGCGACCAACCGCTCGACCTGGTGTACCTTTAAGGTCAGCTTGCTGGATACTTGCAGCTTTAAGCCTTTGCTCCCCTGCGGGTCCTATGCTCATAACTCCTGTATTTTTGCCATATTTTGCCCACAATTTTTCAATAGTTTCATAGTTTCCCATGCCTACATATTCATCTGCTGGTAAAATCTGAACTCCATCTTTTGTAATGACAACCATGCTGTAGCCATCATCATCAGGTTTACCTTCAAGAACTACAGCTTTTATTCCAAGCCTTGCAAGTTTTTGGGAGACAAAACCACCTGAATTACTCTCTTTTATTCCACCAGTTAGTGGAGATTTTGCACCAACTGAGAGTCTGCCTGAGTTAGCTGCTGGTGATCCAGATAAAAGACCCGGAGCTATAATAAGTTTATTGGCAAATCCAAGTGGATGGCAAGTTGCAGGAATTTCGTTTAATACCATTTTTGATGTTAACGCTCTTCCACCAAGTGAGGCAAGCTCTGATGGGACATCTTCAAAGTTGTAGGTTCTGGTTGCTGTGTTAATTCTGAGAATTTTAGACATTGTTTTCTCCTTGTTTTTTCATTTATTGCTTTCATATAGTATTAAAATCCAACTATTAACCTTTTCCTATCTTTTCTTAAAATGTTTTTTATCAGGAGGGGACATTCTAACCAACTTAGGGTCAAATCTTGCAATTATTGAGATTAAATCTCTTTGTTGAGACATCACCTCTTCAATATTTTTGTATGCCATTGGAACTTCATCAAGTCCTGCTGAAATCAGCGATACTCCTCTTTGCCTGAGTAAAGCATCTAAATCACTCCACTTATATTGTTTCATTGCTGCATTACGACTCATACGTCTGCCAGCACCATGTGCTGCTGATTCAAGAGAAAAAGGATTACCAACTCCTTTTACTATAAAAGCAGGAGATGCCATAGAACCCGGAATAATGCCAACAATACCTTTTCCAGCAGGTGTTGCACCTTTACGATGGACAATAACATCTTTTATCAACAAATTTCTATTATTTTCAT
The DNA here is from genome assembly GCA_015233755.1 of Desulfamplus sp. Taxonomy (GTDB): domain Bacteria; phylum Desulfobacterota; class Desulfobacteria; order Desulfobacterales; family Desulfobacteraceae; genus Desulfamplus. Next base: position 1,718 of record JADFXA010000252.1, read on the forward strand.
TATATATTTTATTATTATCGTGGCCTTTATTATCGTATGCGGCAGATAATTGACTTAGATTTATAGAGGTTTTCCATGCAAAGTTATGGTGGTTATTAATAGTAAGAATCGATTGTCCTCCAAGAGATTTAACTACACTATCATGTATAACTTCGTGGTTAGCTTCTGAATATCTACCCATAAGCTCCATTGCTATCCAATACTCTTGCCCTTCGTGACTATCCATATCAAACCACGCCAAATCCTTTAATGAGGCTGGAAGTTCAACTCTTACTTTTTTTGCTAATTTACTGTAATAATCTGCAATCTCTGAACCTGCTCCTCTGCTTCCACTATGAGTTAGAAGAGCTAAATACTCTCCTGACTTAAGGTAACTGTCAGTGCTACTATTTCTATCTAAATAAGAGCTAATAAGTTTAAGAGAGGTTTCGTCTTTATCAAGAGTTAATTTACCAAATTCTGCAAAATGGTTGCCGCTTCCACTTGTTCCAAGTTGTCTCCATGCTTTATCTTTCAAAGATTTTACAAGGCTGCAAAAGCCCCAATCTTGGTCCATAACTTTGTGATTTTTAGGATTTGAGAACTCTGCTCCAACACCAAATTTAGTCTCTTTCTCAAGTGCTATCTTAAATTTTCCTCTGTTTTGCTCAAATTCTGAATATGGTATATCAAGAACTGTCATGCAGACACGACATGCAATATCAACACCCACTGCATAGGGAATTACGGCATTATTAACAGCCAGTACTCCACCGATTGGCAATCCATAACCTTTATGAGCATCTGGCATTAAGGCACCTCTTACAGAAATAGGTAGGCTGCAAGCCTGCTCCATCTGAATCAACGCCTCTGTATCCAAATTTTCTCCCCAAATTTTATAAGGAGCTGTTTTGCTCTTTTCTTTTGTTAAGTTATCGCCAATAGTTCCCATAACTATTTTTTACTCTCCTTCTACTACCATTTTATTACATTAATTCGATACTATGGTCAAAATGAACAATTTACATCCAGCGTTTACGCCGTTTATAAGATTTGATGTTTTTAAAAGATTTTCTACCTCCACCTTGAGTTACACCAAGATAGAACTCTTTCACATCAGGGTTATCTTTTAAATCATCTGCTTCACCTTCAAGAACAATTCTTCCAGATTCCATAATATAGGCATAGTCAGCAATTTCAAGAGCAATTTTAGCATTTTGTTCAACTACAAGAATAGTTGTGCCTGTAAATTTGTTTATCTCAAGAATATTATCAAAAATCTCCCTTACAAGCAGAGGGGCAAGTCCAAGAGAAGGTTCGTCAAGCATAAGCATTTGAGGAGCTGCCATTAAAGCTCTTGCTATTGCTATCATCTGCTGTTCTCCACCAGAACTATATCCAGCCATGCGGTTTGTGATATTGGCAAGGCGTGGGAAATGTTTATACATCAAGGCATAATCATCATTAATTTTAGAGCTTCCATCTCCTCTTGTAATAGAGCCGACTCTTATATTTTCGCTTACTGTAAGGTGTTTAAAAACTCTTCTACCCTCTGGCACCATAACTGCTCCATGACGCACAACCTCTGTGCCAAGTTTGTTGGTTATATCCTTCCCTCTAAACTTTATATAACCCTCTTTAACTATTCCATTTTCAGGTTTTAAAAGTCCACTTATTGCACGCAATGCTGTGGTTTTACCAGCACCATTTGTGCCAAGCAATGCTACAATACTTCCCTTTGGCACGGTAAGGCTCACCCCACGCAACACCTGAACAATATCGTTATAAACAACCTCAATATTGTTCACTTCCAAAATATTTTCCTGTGATGATGATTTTAGCATAATAGGCAATCCCTTGAGAATAGCCCCCGCTGCTTGTGCAACAGAGGCTGTTGCATTTTATTTTACTCCATATTTTACTACTTTAAACATGAGATTATCTACATATTGCAAATCAACCCATAGCGATATATCACCATATTTAAGCTCTGGG
>JADFXA010000253.1 GCA_015233755.1 Desulfamplus sp.
AAGACAAGAGCAGAAAGCTCATGTTCACGCTCTCGCTGCACTTCAAGCTGTAAAGATTTAGTGTCAATTTCAAAATATTTTGAAATTACCTCTATAATATCCTTCTGAAGACTCTCAAGTGTCATCTCATTGATTTCCAGCTTATCGTAAACAAGGGCAAACTGTAACCTTTTTTTGGCAGTCTCCTTACTGGATTTTTTTCCTGAAAATTTTTTCATAAATCCGTTAAGCATGGAATCCATCCTTATTTAGTCAAACCTAATTTTTGTGTAATCTTGCTCCAAATTCCAGTTTTCACAGTAGGAACCTGTATTGGTAGGTCTGTCTCTCCATTAATTCTCTTTGCAATTCTTCTAAATGCCTGCCCAGCAAGAGATTGATTTTGCATAACTAAAGGTACACCTGTATTTGTAGAGATAACAACCTGATCATCCATTGGAACAAGCCCAAGAAGATCAATAGAGAGAATATCCATAACATCTTCATGGCTCAACATATCACCCCTTAGCACCATTTCAGGTATAATCCTATTTACAATAAGTCTTGGTGTTATTGAGCGTGCATACAAAAGACCAATAACTCTGTCTGCATCTTTGATAGATGAGACATCAGGAGTGCATACCACAATAGCCTCATCTGCTGCTACAACTGAATTTTCAAAACCTTTTTCAATGCCGGCTGGCGAATCCATAATAACATAGTTGAACTCACTCTTTAGCTGCTTTGCAAGTCTCTGAACTCCAAGGGCAGTGAGGACATCTTTGTTATCACTTTGAGAAGCTGGAACCAAAAATAGATTTTCAATTCTTCTATCTCTTATCAATGCTTGAGATAGGTTACACCTTTTATTAACCACATCAACAATATTGAATACTATCCTATTCTCAAGTCCTAAAACAATATCAAGATTTCTAAGACCAATATCCATGTCAATTACAGCAACCCTATTTCCTTCAAGGGCGAGGGCAGCACCAATAGAGGCGGTAGCAGTTGTCTTACCCACCCCTCCTTTACCTGATGTTACTACGATTATTTTGCCTTCCAATTAACACCTCATTTACATTATCAATATATTTTATTAGTAAAATTTGGAATAAATAATAGATCAATTTGAAATAATTACATGATAGTTGGCCACGGAATTTTTCCAAAAGGCTGAGTTTTAATATAATCTTCAGTAATAATTTTATTATCTTTTACAGTTGCATATACTATTTTGCCTGAAAGCTCACTATTTATCTCCATAGATACTACTCCACCTATCTGAATATTTGGTGGACGAAAATCAAGAGCCATGACAAAAGCTTCATCATCATCAGGATAACCAGCATAAACAGGTGCTAAAAGAGAACCAAGAACAATAATATTACCACCAGCAGTCAGTTCTGCACCCGGATTAACATTGCCAGCAATTATTAGATGCCCTTTTGTATCTATTTTTTGGCCAGAGCGGACTCTTCCTGTGAGTATAAGTGCATCGCTTCTATCGCTAATCCAACCTTTGTTGTTATTGCTGCGGATGTTATTATCAGAACTATTTTGCTTGCTCAATTGGTACGTTGAGGTTGAATTTTTATCGTGTGCCCTTGTAACACTTCCAACATCAAACTTACTTTTTAGTAATAGTTTGATATTGTTTATCAAACCATCATATCCCTCAATATTTCCAATATCAATAACAACTTTTGCATTTACAGTAAGATGTTTAAGCCGTCCAAATAGAGTTGATAACTCTTTATATATCTCCTCTTGAGGAACGGCAGGATTTATTGTAACTAAAAATCCATCTCCAACTCCCTTTAGTTTAACTGATGGTATTGATGGGACTATAGCTTCGTTTGGCAAGACACCGCATTCCATGTTATTGTGCTTATTCATCTTATTATGTTTTAACCACATTCTCTCTATCTTTTAATAATGCAATAATACATTTTGTTTTTTACTATAAAAAACCACTATCATGGTGTCAAGATAGAATATTTAACCCTGCATGATTGGGCAAAATCTTCTGGATAATGCCCATTAATCCATCTTAGCTGTGCCTCGCTAAACGCACCTGGGGAGTCTGGCATTTTAGGCATAAAAGAGTATAAAAGTCGCTGTTCTTTGTCATCAGAGTCAAATCTTTTTGAGAACTCAATTGATGTTACCATGCTTGCACCCATGCTTTCCAAAATTTTTAAAGCTGTGAGAATTGCCTTATCTAATGAATCTCTCATATTAATATCTGCCTCAATAATATTGCCACAATCTTTAATAGCCATAAGTTGCAGCTCCCATTGTGAAGTCTGAGCTTTTGGAACAAACAACATTACATTCTCATCTTCATAAACAATAAGGCTTGATGATGGTTTTGAGTTCAAAATTTCAGAGTTTTCAATTATTGCTTTATCTATCGTTGTTTTATCTTCCTCTTCTTGATAAGCCATACGATCAAATCTTTTATTTGACCTTATAGCCTTGATATAATTATCAAAGAATGACTTTCCCGTTGTATTTTTGTAATCTTTAATAAAATCAGCAATCATATCTCCACAACTATATGATGTAAAGCTATGGCTATTGGTTACACTCACATCTGCTACTGAGACATCTTTTGGAATCATAGCATATTGTTGATGGATTTGTTGGTGTGAAGCATGAAGTCTGTAACCAGATTGAGCATAACCAAATCCAAAATTCCATCCCCATAAAGAGCCGTTAAAAGGTAAGGTTCGCTGATTATTCGCTTCAAGGGATTCATGGTTAGCCTCTTGAAGGCGTTTGATAATTTCTAATCTTAACTGTTCAAGTTTATCTGGTGGTATTGTTCTACAATTTGAAGAAAATGGAATTTTTAGATCCTTGGCTAAACGAAGATATGTGCGTTGATAGTAAAGATGACGCATACCAGCCATATCAGCCATTGTCAAAGATTTTACGCTATATCGTACCGTGTCATCTGCTGTATTTGCTGCAAAATGTCCCCACGGAATATAGCTATTGCGTCTTAAATACTCAAATATATGGCTTTTGCTCTGATTATCTTTATTTATTGTATCTTCATTTATTATATTTTCGTTTGTGTTTATGTTTTGTAAAGAGCTATTTAATGTATTATATTCAAGCCACTCTCCCATTATCTCGCTCTTTCCTTGGATTCCGGGCTTTAACACCATAGCTCGTTTATAGCTATCTGGAAGATAAGGGTTATTTACAATAATTTCAAAGAGCGTATGATCATGTATATCTGGTATTACATCTCCATGTATACCTTTTTTAAACATAAGACCAGAAGGAACTCCATCTTTATCAAATATAATTTTGCAACAAAGAGGAACAAGTGCAAGCAGATCATCAGGGTCAGTTGAGCTTTGGGCAAGGGCAATCTTCAAAGGGTAAGGGAAATTTATCAAAAAATTTCTAAATTGCTCTTTAGATAATTGAGTCTCGGTTGATTCAGTTTCTGTCAATTTATCTTTATAATCGTAACTATTGATAGCTTTGCTTAATGAACAATCAAAAGGCTTTGGAATTTCTATTTTTTCAGGTTTACCAACGTTTTTATCTGCCCATGCTGAGTTAATGTAGGTTGTTCCTCTAAAAGGAAATGGATTTGGGATTTCATAGATAATATCAGCCGCTGTCTCTTCAACAGATTTGTCAGGAAAATTTATCTCATTTTTTACCGTTGC
>JADFXA010000254.1 GCA_015233755.1 Desulfamplus sp.
CCGATTTAGAGATGTTTTCTTAAAAAAGGCTCAATTTCTAACACGCGCTGGCAGCTCTTTCAAGTTATATATGAAAATTTGGGAAATCTAAATTTATTATCTGCTTAATTATAAGGATTAACGAGGAGTTTAGAAACTAAATATTTAAAAAGGCTTTATAGAAGAAATTGTATTTGAAAGGTTTAGGTTTAGAATTTTTCAAGAGATGTGTAAATCTGAAGTGATAATGTTCAAATAGCAGGTAATGAAATGGTAAAAGTGGTACCCTCACCTATTACGGTAGAGCAATCGATTGTCCCATCATGGCTGTTTATAATTTTTTGAACCATTCCAAGTCCAAGGCCATTGCCATCTTTCCTTGTTGTGTAGTGTTCCTTAAAAATATGTGGGAGAACATTAGCTGGTATCCCAGGGCCATTGTCATTAACAGAGAAGAATAGCCGTTCGTTTTCGCTCCATGCTCTAATTACTATTCGTCCGTTTTTTTTATTAGCTTCAACAGCTTGGCAGGCATTCATAAAGATATTGAGAACCAACCGTTTGATCTGTGAGCCTTTGCATTTTATATAAGGCAGATTTGAAGGTATCTCCTTAATAAGTTTAACTTTAAATGTTCTTTGGAACATATCTAAAGGTTTTAAAAGTGGAGGGAAACTATGAATCATCTCTTCTTCTCCAATATCTTTAAGATAATTGGTAAAACCATGACATATCTCTCTTCCCATCTCTAAGCTTTCAAAAGCTCTTTTTATATATTCCTCTATGATACTTTTCTCTTTGAGATCATCTGGAATCAAGTATGTTATATTTTCTATCATCATTGCAACAAAAAGAATATTATTAATATCATGAGCAAGACCAGCCGCGAGCATACCAAGCTCTGCCTTGTGCTGAAGTATTTCCGCTTTGTGATGTAAAATAGAGATACTATTACGCAAACAATCATGTTGTTTTTTAATTAACAGATGATTTTTTACCCTTGCCTTTACAATAGAAGGACTAACTGGTTTTGTAATATAATCAACAGCCCCCAGCCTAAACCCTTTCTCTTCATCTTCAATCGCATCTTTTGAAGTGACGAATATAATAGGAATATCAGATGTTTTGGGGTTATTTTTGAGTTGTCGGCATACTTCATAGCCATTCATAGATGGCATCATAATATCAAGTAGTATAATATCTGGTAAATGTTGGTCTGTATTAGACAAGCTGTTAGAAAGATTATCTACAATATCAGCTTTGCTTGCAACTTTTACTTCTGAAGTATTAATAGGCTCAATATTTAAGCGGGAGTTTATATGAGAAAGAGCACTTTCTCCGCTTGTAGCGACTGTGATTAAGTATTCGTCTCGAAGTATTTGATTAATTATTTTTATATTTTCAGGACAGTCATCAACAATTAGTATTGTCTGCTTTTCAGAAGATAAAATATTTTCAGCTTGCATAAAACCTCATGTAAAAGTAGGCAATTTGTTAAAAATAGTTGATACATAGTTAATATCAATACAAACCAACTTATGTATTACATATTTTTAATACATAATAATAAACATATCAAGAGGCAAATACTTTTTGTTAAATAATTATCATTTTGAAAACCGTATATCATACTATCCTTATATTAGCCTAAATACTACAAGATCAATATAGAACCTGTTACTTACTTATAACCTTAGCAATCTCTCTTGCATCAGCAGATACGCTATCAATATCAATTGTAAGTAGTTTGCGATCTTTCATAACTATCTTACCGTTAATTATATTTACAACAACATCATTGCCAGTGGTGGAATATACAAGATGTGAATATGGATTATACATTGGAATCATGTGAGGAGCGGATGTATTTACTACAATAATATCTGCTTTTTTGCCAACTTCAAGAGAGCCTGTGATACTGTCAAGCCCTAACGCTCGTGCACCATTGATAGTTGCCATTTTAATGGCAGTTTGGGCATTTAATGCCTCTGGATTCATTGTAAAGACCTTGTGAAGTTTTGCTGCTGTATCCATTTCAAGGAACATATCAAGATCATTGTTGCTTGCACAGCCGTCAGTACCAAGACCAACACATATCCCTTTTTCTATCATTTTTGGGATAGGTGCAACACCAGATGCAAGTTTCATATTGCTTTCGGGACAATGAGCAACCTTTACATCAAATTTTTTGTAAAGCTCCATATCAGATTCACTCAAATGGACAGAATGACATGCAACAAGATTAGCTCCAAGCAGATCAATATCAGCCAAAAACTTTACAGGAGTTACGCCATATCTATCTTTGATTTGTGAAGACTCGCTTAAAGTCTCTGCAACATGGATAATCAGAGGGATTGAATTTTTATGGGCAATCTCTGCAGCCTTTTGAAGAAGTTTTGGTTCGCAAAGGTATGTTGAGTGAGGTTCAACTGCAACTGTAATTAAAGACTCCAGTTTACCTCTCCACTTTTCCATCATTGCAGCGACATATTCAAAACCCTGTTCTATTTGACCGTAACATGGAGATGGAAAATCATAAAGAACTTCGCCCACAACCGCCCGCATTGAAGAGTCATAGGCAGCTTTTGCAACTTCATCTTCAAAAAGATACATATCACAAAAACAAGTTGTGCCAGAGAGTATCATCTCAGCACAGGCAAGTTTTGCACCTGTATATACCCAATGTGGTGTAAGTTTAGCTTCAGCAGGAAAAATATGGTTGTTTAGCCAATCCATTAACGGCAGATCATCAGCAATGCCTCGAAAAAGAGTCATAGATGCGTGAGTGTGGCTGTTAATAAGACCCGGCATGATAATTCCACCCTTTGCGTCAATAACCTCTTTTGCTTGAGTTGCTGCCAAATCTTTAGATTCTCCAATTTCAACAATCTTACTATTTTTAACAGCAACATATCCGTTATCAATTCGTCTCATTTGAGAATCTATTGTTAATACAACCCCATTTTTTATTAAAATATCCATTAAAAGTCCTCATAAGAAAAAATATCAATTGCAGTACTCTTTTTTTCTTTCAGTCATTGTCCAATGTATTTTTTAAAAAAATCTCGCTACTTGCAATCTCACCCTGCCTTAAAATTTTGATAGGATTACAAGTAAGATCAACAACGGTTGAACCGATACCACCTTTTAGAGTTCCAGCATCAAGAACCATATCAACTTTACTTAAAATTTCAGGGGCAAGCGTGGATATTTCTTTACACCCAGCTTGCCCTGAAATATTGGCACTTGTACCTGTGATAGGTTTTCCTACTGCTTTAACTAACGCCCTTGCAACAGGATGTCCCGGAATTCTCACACCAATTTTTCCTGTTCCAGCAGTTAATGCTTTAGGCAGAGTTGGTTCGGCATGAAAGACAAGAGTGATGTTTCCAGGCCAAAATTTATCAATTAAGAAAAGAGCTTGTTCAGAAATCAGTTGCTTTTCTGAGATTGGTTTTAAAAGAGAGTTCAACTGAATTATATCATCAATAAGAACAAGAAGCGGGTTATTAGTGGGTCTCTGCTTGATGTTAAACACGCGATTGACAGCTTCTGAATTCAAAGCATCAACGGCAACTCCATAAAGACATTTAGCAGGAAACACAACAACACCGCCTAAATTGATAATTTTAGCGGCTTTCTTAATCTCTTCTGAT
>JADFXA010000255.1 GCA_015233755.1 Desulfamplus sp.
AGAAGAGCAATTTATCAATTATTTTATGCGATATTGACTATTTCAAGCTCTACAATGACACCTATGGACACCAACAAGGCGATGAATGCCTTAAGGCTGTTGCATCTGCAATTAATAGTTCACTTAGAAGACCACCTGATATTGCAGCACGTTTTGGTGGAGAAGAGTTTATTGCTTTACTGCCTAATACAGATATTGAAGGTGCTCTATACATTGCAGAAAGAATGAGAAAAACTATTCAGGAACTAAAAATCCCCCATAATGCATCAAGTAGGTTAGGTTTAAGTGATTTTGTATCCATAAGCCTTGGTGTAGGAAGTTGCGTTCCTAACCACACACGAAAACATGAAGAGCTAATTGAGATGGCAGATAATGCACTCTATAAATCAAAAGAAAATGGAAGAAATAGAGCCACTAAAGCATAGTAATAAATAATTTCTCCATATCAATGGATTTAAAAATATAGAGTTTAATTTAATTTTTGTTGTTGAATCTGTCGTAAGAGTGCTTAAATTAAAATATGATGGAAAAAACCTCTATAGTTTATACTGAATTGAACAGAATCTTCACTCCTGTCTAATATGTGATCACGTGAAGATATCCCAGCTCATGATTAACCTTCTCAACAATGCCATCAAATTCACCCATAAGGAACGAGAATTTAATAATGCCAGAAATTTCTTCAATGGCAGAAAAATATTACAAAACTTGTTCCATATTTTTTAACATTTAAAATAAAAAAGGAGATGAATTAATGATTGACAGCAAAGCAGAACTACGCAAGCGGGCAGAGGAGAAGGTCGCCCATTTATCCAAAAATTCAGAGGCGTTATTGCCGGAAGAGATACGGCAGACACTGCATGAATTAAGAACACACGCTATTGAACTTGAGATGCAAAATGATGAGCTGCGCCTTAAACACGCTGATTTAGAGAAAGAGCTAAAACGATATTGCGATCTCTACGACATGGCACCTGTAGGATATTGCACTATCAGCGAAAAGGAATTTATCGTGGAGGCAAACTTTACAGCTGCTGCCCTGTTTGGTATGGAGAAGAAAGCATTAGTCGGCCGCAAGATAACCCTGTTTATACACAGGGAAGATAAAGATATTTATTACTTGCACCGTAAAAAACTCTTTGAGACAGGTGAGCCTCAAGTGTGCGAATTCCGTATGGTGAAACAAGATGGAACGTCCTTATTCCATGCACATATTGAGGCAACCGCTGGACAGGATAAAGACGCATCAAAAGTATGCTACGTTGTAATCAGCGATATTACCAAGGAGAAACGCTTACAAGAGCAGCTGCACCAGGCAGAAAAGATGGAATCGGTCGCCCGTCTGGCTGGCGGTGTTGCCCATGGATTTAATAACATGCTCTCAGTTATACTTGGCTATACAGACATGGCAATGGAAAAGGTTGATTTGTCCAATCCTCTTTTTAATGACCTTACGGAAATCCGCAAGGCTGCTGTATGTTCTGCTGATCTTACAAGCCAACTACTCACATTTGCTCGCAGACAACCCATTGCCCCAATACCAATTGACCTCAACCAAACTATTGAGAGTATGCTCACGATGCTCCATAATTTGATAGGTAAGGATATTAAGCTTATCTGGAAGCCCGGACTTTCGATATGGCCTGTTAAAATGGATACATTGCAGATTGACCAAATGCTCGCCCAACTATGCGTCAATGCACGGAATTCTATCACCAATTCTGTCTGGTGGAGTAAAAGAGAAGTGAACGGAGACTGTGCAGGAAAGATAACTATAGAAACAATGACCAAAACATTTGATGAATCATGGTGCTCGGAACATAGCGGGTCTGTTGCAGGAGACTATGTTGTTATTACAGTGGATGATAACGGTCGGGGGTTTGACACTAAAACGCGGGTAAATATCTTTGAGCCTTTCTCCACAAGCATAAATGTAGGGAGTTTTACTGGTCTTGAACTGGCAACAGTGCATGGTATCGTCAAGCAGAACAAAGGCTTTATCAAAGTTTACAGCGAACCAGAAAAAAAAACGGCTTTTACAATATATCTACCTCGGTATGTTGAAAACACTCAGCAAGTTGAGAAAATAGAGTCTTCGACTAAACCTGCTACCCGTGGCAACGAGACCGTTCTGCTGGTAGAAGATGAACCGATGATAATGAGAATGGGTGAGGTTATACTCCAAAGCCTTGGTTATAAGGTATTGGCAGCCGGTTCACCTGAAGATGCCATCCGTTTAGCCGAAAAACACTCAGGTGAATTTGATCTGCTTATGACTGATGTAGTCATGCCCGGAATTAACGGCATGGAAGTTGCGAAAAAGATTCTCTCCATCTATCCGCATGTTAGGTGTCTCTTTATGTCAGGGTATCCGGCTGACATGCTCAATCACAATGGCATACTTGATGAGGGGATTTATTTCATCAAAAAGCCGTTTTCCAGAAGGGAACTGGCTGATAGGATAAGGCAAGTGTTGGTGACAGAATCAGGCACAGGGAGGTTTTAGTGAAAAACTGATAGCAGTAAAATATTCTTAATATATTAAACTTAAGGAGGCGATCATGTTTTCAAATAGAAGGTCAACAACAGATGGTCAATGTCAGATTACACACAACCAGTACAATAGCTATTGCGAGCGTATTTCCTGCGATATGTGCAGTACCATAATCGAAGCCGGTCGGGGTAGGACAAAGGATAGTCTTTATCTATGCTCTGATTGTTTTTATCGTATTGACGGTATGCGCAACAATATAATCCAATCAAGTATCACACGTTTCTTTACAGGAAATGTGCTTTGAAAAATCTATTGCCGCTTCACTAAAATATGCCTCTGTAGCCAGTTATGATACATCAGACTACACGCGATTTTAATATCTATCTTCAAGCTGCCCGAAAAAAGGGGATTGTATCAATTCTTTATATTCCTATTATGTGTCGCGGCAATGTTATTGGAGTTTTTCGTATTTATACCTCAGAGAATTGGAAGTTTGTTCTGGAGAATCTCAAGTTTGTTCAGACTATGGTTCAAATGACAGGTAGGGCAACACCATATCACTAAAGATGCTTTACTTAAAATTTAACTATTGAAGTGTCTATCTCTAAACTCTATTAACATAAAAAATAAAGGAGCGCTTTTTATGTCTAAGCAAAATATGGATAAAGGTTCTGTTTTCTTATTAAATAATATTAAACAAGTAGTTATTATAGTTATAATATTTCTTACTACACCATATTCATATTCATACGCTTCTACTTTTGATGTTATACCTCAAACTTCTGGTGCTGCCACATCGTTAAGCCTTACAGCAGTTATATCAGTCGACGATAAACATATTGGTAGTAATGGGGTTATCTTTATAGCTGGGATATATCAATCAGAGATATTTGTGTTTAACGGAAGCTATTGGACAAGTTGGGATAGTAGTGTTTCTTTTCCATATGCATACTCAGGAATTTTAAACACACAGCATAAAATTAATCTTTTTAGTTCAGTTGATGTGTCTGTAGCTTCAGGAGCTGTCTTTTTTGCAGGATATGGTGAAAGCTTTGAAGAGATGACTCAACAAGAACGTTACAAAGCATTCTACACAATTCCTGAGATAGCAAAAGAGGGTAAAACTTTAATTACAAAAGTTAATTCAGACGGTAACGGATC
>JADFXA010000256.1 GCA_015233755.1 Desulfamplus sp.
GTTAGATAACCCAGATAATATTATTGACCGTATTCTTTTTACTAAAGATTATGAAGAACTAAAGAACTCCTACTATGTTGTGGAAAATGTAGTTGAGAAGTGGGAGGTAAAAAGTGAAGTCTATACACGTATAGATGAAATATGCCCTCAAGATACTGTATTTGCTGTAGATACATCCTGCTACTCAATTACTCGAGTAGGAGCCTTAACAAAACGTCCTGATAAAATTATTGGCATCCATTTTATGAACCCTGTTCCCATGAAGCCAACCGTTGAGGTTATAAAAGGGTGGCATACATCTGAAGAGACTATAAAAATCACAACAGAATTTCTTGCTGCTATGGGAAAAGATTGGGTGATTGTAAATGACTCTCCTGGATTTGTCTCTAACCGTGTATTAATGCTTACCATAAATGAAGCGGTATTCTTGCTTCAAGAACAAGTTGCAACCGCAAAACAAGTTGATGATATATTCAAAAAATGCTTTGGACACAAAATGGGACCACTTGAAACCGCAGACCTCATAGGACTGGATACTATACTATATTCAATTGAAGTCCTCCACGAGAGCTTTAATGATAGCAAATACCGACCTTGTGCATTACTCAAGAAAATGGTTGATGCTGGTCTTTTAGGACGTAAAAGCGGTAAGGGATTTTATTCTTATTAAGTTTAATTGTATACCGCAAACCAGAATAAACTTAGCTTTTATATATGCAAAACTCAATTTATGAACGAGAGCATTATAAAACCACAATCTAAAAATTTATAAACCCAAAACAACCTATATTTTTATACCAAAGAGACATTTAAAATGAATAAAGAAAATATAATACCCAAATTAAATCAGTTTGTAGGACAATATGTCAATATTAACGAAATAACCCCAGACCTTGATCTTTTTGCATCTGGAAGAGTCAACTCGCTTTTTGCAATGCAGCTAGTTCTTTTTGTAGAAAAAGAGTTTGGCTTTAAGGTTGAAAACGAAGACCTTGATTACGAAAATTTCAAATCAATTGATGCAATTCTTGTATTTATTCAACGTAAACTTGCTCCAGTTGGTTAAAATCTAATTGCTTATTTTAATGTGCTTTAAAAAAATAATAGAAATTGAATCAAATTTTAAGGAGCCACTATGAATTTTGAATTAACCTCTGAACAAAAAGAGGCTAAAATAAGATTTCGTAAGTTTGTTGATAAATATGTTGTTCCTAATGCTTCCACCTATGATCGTATTGAAGAGACGCCATTGGAACTTATAAAGGCTATGGCTAATGAAGGGTATCTTTCAGCACTTATACCTCCAAAGTATTTTGCTAAAGGGACAGATACAGATACCCATAATCAAGATGATAGAGGCAAAAATATTGGTTATGATAATTGTGCACATATCGGTAAAGAGATGGACTCAATTACGTGGGGTCTTTTGTGTGAAGAGATAGGACATGCAAGTGGCTCGCTTGTCTCTCTTCTTACTGTTCATAGTATGGTAATTCAAGCGCTTTTGAAATGGGGAACAGAGGCACAGCGTAGCCATTGGTTGCCACTGCTTGCAACAGGTGAGGTGATTGGTGGTTTTGGTCTTACTGAAGTCAAGACAGGGAGCGATGCCAAAAATGCCCAGACAACAGCGGTGCAAGATGGAGATAGCTATATTATTAGTGGCCAAAAAAAGTGGATATCTTTTGGTCAAGTAGCAAGACTCTTCTTAATTCTTGCACAGGTTGATGGAAAAGCCACTGCTTTTCTAATTGAGCGTGAGCGTGAAGGTTTTTCTACTGAATCGATAAACGGCATGTTAGGGTTTCGTTCCGCAATGCTTGCGACTCTTAATATGAACAACTGTAGGATACCTGCTTCAAATATGGTTGGAAAAATTGGTTTTGGTTTTTCTCATGTTGCTGGTACAGCTTTAGATCAAGGACGTTACTGCATTGCTTGGGGATGCCTTGGACTTGCTCAAGGATGTGTCGATGCATCACTTGCTTACAGCACAGAGCGAAAACAATTTGGAGTAAGTTTAAAAGAACATCAACTTATTCAAGAGCTAATTGCTGATATGATTACACAAACTCAAGCTGCCAGAATGCTCTGTTATAATGCTGCATTTTTAAAAGAGAACAAAGACCCATCTCTTATAATGGAGACTTCAATGGCAAAATATTTTGCATCACGTGCGGCATTAAAAGTGGCAAGTGATGCTGTCCAGATACATGGTGCAAATGGTTGCTCGGACACTTACCCTGTTGAAAGACATTTTAGAGATGCAAAAATAATGGAGATTATTGAGGGAAGTAATCAAATGCAACAGATCATAATATCAAGATATGGCTATCAGCGTTATCTATCATCTCAACCTAAATAAATTTGCTTAACCCCGAGACTATCGTGAATATTCTCAGATAAACTCTAACTGAATATAGTATCTATATGTTTAAATTGAGAAACAAAAAGCAGATAAAAGCTATTACGTTTGCCTTTATAGCTCTGCTTTTTGGGATACTCATTATATTTAATACCTTCTTAAATCCTACTTCTTCTAAGCTAACCTTTTTCGATTCCAATGACACTGTATGTAACCATTTCGATTTCAAAATTTTAGATATGTTCTATAGACTTGCTGTTAAACATGGTGCAGGTCCTAAAGCATCTTTTTCTCCTGAAATTATCTATCTTAATATCACAGACGAGACTTACAATTTTTTTGACAAAAACTATCTTGATAGAAAAGATATGGCTGAGCTTAACAATGCGTTAAGCCAGATGGGACCTGAAGCAGTTATCTATGACATTATTTTCGCAAGAAAAAGTAATGAACAATCTGATCTCGCATTTTATCAATCGTTGGAGAGGCTTGGTAACGTCTATCTTCCCACTGCTTTTATTCTTTCTGAAAAACCATCCAAATTTAGGTGGAAAGAGGATAAAGCACATGCTCGAATTAAATCCAATTATCTTGGAATTCCGCGTGAAACTGGGTTTGTTGAGCCAAAAAAAATAGATAAAACTCAATTTAGTAGGATATGTAATTGGTGGCTAAATAAAGAAAAAAAAAGCACTCCTTTTTATGCAGTTAAAGCACTTACACAGCAAGATGAATTTGCCGTAAGAGCAAAAGGTTCAGGAGACATAAGTGCAAAAGCTGATGCTGATGGAATATATCGCCATATAACAATGGTAATAAAAATTGATGATAAATATTTTCCAACTCTTAGCCTTGCTGTTTTTTTAGATTGGGCGGGCATATCTTTAAATGATGTCAAAATAGAGTGGGGTGATAAAATCACTATACCACTAAACAATGCGGATAATGTAATAATTCCAATTGATAAGCAAGGCAGAACATTTATCCCTTTTGTTCAGAAAATGGGAAAAGATTTCAGCTATATTTCAGTTAATAAATTTCTTTCCAAGTTTCAAGATGAAGATTTAAGAGGTAATCTTCTTGAACAATTTGAAGGTAATTTTGTCTTTATAGCAGATATTGCAATCGGAACATCAGATTTAGGTCAGACCTCACTTCAAAATGATGCACCTTTGGTAATCACTCATACTTCACTTCTCAACGCCATGCTTACCAATACTTTTTACAAAGAGTGGACATTTACAAAAATATTATTAATGACACTCTTTTTTATAACATTAATAG
>JADFXA010000257.1 GCA_015233755.1 Desulfamplus sp.
CTTTCGATAACTCTGACGATCTGTAAGAATCTGTTCTACATGAAGCAACTTCGATTCCATTTATTAAGCAGATTGAAAAGGATTTTCCAACTTGTTTTACATTTTTTTTGTCGAATATTTTTATAATATCTTCCACAGGTGCGTTTGTAAGAATATCTAAATCTGACATTTTTTCTCTATCTATACCTATCAACAGATCGCGTACAAAACCACCAACAAAAAATGCTTTAAATCCCGCTGATTTTAGATTTTTGACAATATCAAGACTATTTGTTGTATCTCCAATTGTGTTCATTTTACGGCTAAAACCTTATCTGTTACTCCATCTTTGGACAAGATCATGTTCAACACCAAGATGATCTAAAATTCTTGCCACAACTGTGTCGCATAGCTGTTCAATTGTTAATGGAAAAGTGTAGAATGACGGACAAGCAGGTAAAATTGCAGCCCCAGCTCTACAGACTCTTGTCATATTTTCAAGATGAATTAGACTCAAAGGGGTTTCGCGAGGGACAAGTATTAAAGGTCGTCTCTCTTTTAAAGATACGTCAGCAGAGCGGGTTATGAGATTATCTGCAATTCCAGATGAAATAGAGCCAAGAGTTTTCATGGAGCATGGCACAATAGCCATTCCATTATGTATAAACGACCCGCTGGCAGGTTGAGCAAAAATATCATGCTGGCTAAAGACCTCAAGAGCTGCATCATCGTGGAATTTTGTCTCTTCAAGTGTAAGAAAATCTTTTAGCGAGCTTTGCTCATTGAATATTGTCTCATGTTCAAGCACCCTTAAACCGCCATCTGAAATCATAACAATTACATGACATGGCCGCTCCATAAGTGCTTTTATAAGCCTAATGCCATAGATTGATCCAGATGCTCCACAAATAGCAACAATATATTTTTTAATATTTTTCAATTTAGTTTCTATCCTCCTAATATATTTCATTATTCAAAACAAATGGCTCTAATCAACCTAAAGATTTTATTATCATTGGAATACCTGCCACCATATAAATAACTTGATCTGATGTCTGTGCGATCTTTTGGTTTACCATACCAGCAATATCTCTAAACCGCCGTGCTAAACCATTTTCAGGAACAATACCCATTCCGACTTCATTTGAGACCAACAATATAGGCAATGAAGAAGATTTAAGTGTATCTTGAAACTCTTGTATAATAGCTGCGATTTTTTTATCATCAAAATTGTTAAACATAAGATTTGATACCCATAAGGTGAGGCAATCAATCAAAATAACATCTGCTGATATGAAGTTCTTATCAGTTGAGTTGTTATTTATATTAAAGTTCTTAATTGCTCCAGAAATCTCAATCGGCTCTTCAACTGTAATCCACTCTTTTCCCCTCTCAATTCGATGTTTTATAACACGCTCTTCCATCTCTTTATCAGTCGGCACTGATGTTGCAATAAAGATTTTTGATTTGCCTGAAATTTGATTTGCCAAACTAAGAGCATAATTACTTTTTCCACTTCTACATCCGCCAATTACTAATGTAATTTTATTTTTCATAAACCCAAAATGTTCCATATATTTGTTTTATCAAAATTATAAAAAAATATTTATTCTACTTGAACATAGCTTATCTACTTACTTTTTTTTGATGTTTTGTAGTGCTGAATAAAAAGCATCTATAGTAAGTTCTGAGCAATGGATTTCATTTTGTGGTAGTGTTTTTAGATATTCAACTATTGATTCTGGAGTAATTTTTAAAGCCTCTTCTATCTTATTTTTTTCAGCCATTTTTATGACGGTGTTTGCACAGGCATTGGTGTGTTTACAACCACTAATGTAATAGGATATTGAATCAATAACGCCGTCTTTTTCCATTATAAAAAATTCAATAGTGTCTCCACACTCTCGAGTTTTTATGCCATATCCATCAGGATTTTCAATTCTCTCCATACGATCGTAACTAAATGCCATTTCAAGGTATTCCAATGAATGGTCTTGCCAGAAGTTCATCTCTTATTTTTCTCCTTTTAAAGGGTTATTTTTCATAATAATATAGCGAAAATTTTTCAAAAAAATATCCATTAATTTTTTATTGACAAAAAAAAACGTGAATGCTTTACATTAAAGCATACATTAAATATTCTACTAAACAGTTATCTCAACAGCCATAATCTGAACACTGAAATTGCGTATTATAAGAGCCTTCAATATTTAGGCTGGCTCTACAATTTTCTATCTTTTTGGAAAAGAGCTTCATGATATCTTTCATAAGAAAAAGCCTTACGCTAAAAATATTAATCATGTTGATCTCCATCCTAATTCTTTCATTTGCCGGCCTATCACTATTTACCGTAAAAGTTCAAACATCACTACTTGAAGATATGATTCAAACAGTTGACTTTAGATTGACAAACACAGGCATCGAAACCCAAAAGCAATTTACAACTCTTGAGTCTGATCTTACAGACTCGCTTGAAAGTATGAAACTACAGGTTGTTTCCAATATATCAGAATCAACTCAAAAAGCCATCTCAAAGGAAGAAGAACTTCTAAAAAAAGGCATGGATGAGATTCTAAATAGCAATGCAAAGATTCTTGCTGATCTGCTGCACACTATTGCACAACCGATACTTATGGAAGAAAAATATGATGAAGTTAAAAAATTTGCTGCTACTGTAACTGAATCAAATGAGGTCATCTATGCCCTTTTCTTTGATGCTGATGGCAATTCACTTGTAAACTATGTTGATTATGTCGATGATAGAATTGATAGATACCTTCAACAAGGACATGGTGAAAATGATGTTGAAATTGTTCTTGCTGAATCTAAACAAGACCCTACAGTGCTTGTTTACGAAAAGAAATTACAATATTTTGGTATTCCTAAAGGATCAATAATAATATGTGTTGCAAGAGATGCTGTTGATAATGAGATAAGATTGCTTGAATCAAGGTTTGAATTATATAAAAAGAGTAATACCGATATTATTCAAAGTGTTATCAATAGTTTGTCGGGCAAAGCTGTAAGCAGTATAAAAGCGGAATTAAAAAGTGTAAATCAAAACAATGTACTTGCGATAAAAGATACAGCTGATCTTCTCAAAAGCTCTGTTAGAACAGTAAATGAAAATATAACGAGATTGATTGTCGTGGTTGGTGCTTTTTGCTGTTTACTAATACTCATAACTACGGTTCTCATCTTCAGATTTATGATACTAAATCCTATAAAAGAGCTTCTAAATATGATGGCAAGCTACTCTAATGAATATGCTAAGGAGATTCATATCCCTATAAATGTTCCAGCTATAAGTTCATTGGATAATGGACTTGAATTTATATTGACAAAGAAAAGCATGGGTGTTTTAGATAATAAAGATGTTTAAAAAAAATTTTAGGAGATAATAAATATGATTTCTTTTATCAAAAAGGGCCTTACAATTAAAATACTTGTTATACTTGTTTCTATACTGATTCTCTCTTTTGCGGGTCTCTCTTTTTTCACTGTAAATGTTCAAACTTCTCTTCTTGGAGATGTTGTTGCCAAAGTTGATTCAATGCTTAAAAATACAGGCACAAAGACAGAACAACAGTTTGCCTCTCTTGAGTCTGATTTGACAACATCACTTGATAATATGAAACAGCAGGTTGTCTCCAATATTTCAGATTCAA
>JADFXA010000258.1 GCA_015233755.1 Desulfamplus sp.
GAATTCGCTTTCATTGTTATCTCCTTAATAATAGTCGGCTTTAGCCGACTTCAGTCATTTTAGCCCAGAAATTTATTTCAGGGCTAAAACTAAATGAAAGATTATGATACATAATGCTTGATATAGTTAAAGAAAAATACGATCTTGCCCCGTCTGACCCCGGAGTTTATCTGATGAAGGATAATCGTGGTCAGATTATTTATGTGGGGAAAGCTAAAAATCTTAAAAAACGGCTCTCTTCATACTTTGTAAGAGAATCTGGGCATGATCTTAAAACAACTCTGCTTGTTAAAAATATTGTTGATTTTGACGTTATTGTTACTGCAACTGAACATGAAGCCCTTATTCTCGAAGCCACTCTCATAAAGAAACACAAGCCAAAATATAATGTGTTTTTAAAAGATGGAAAAAATTATCCTTGTTTTCGCATTGATACCAAACAAAATTATCCTCTATTGCAACTTGTCAGAAAGATAAAAAATGATGGTGCCGCTTATTTTGGACCATACTCTTCGGGAGAAAGCGTAAAAAAAGTTTTAAAGCAGGTTAATAGGATATTTCAACTAAGAAAATGTCGTGATAACACCTTTAAACATAGGTCAAGACCTTGTATCCAATTTCAAATTAAAGCCTGCTTAGGTCCTTGCTGTAATGATGTGCCAGTTGAACTATATAAAAAAATGGTAAATGATGTAATGCTATTTCTCAAAGGAAGAACTCAAGACCTTATAAAACAGCTTAAACAAGAGATGGCAGAAAAGGCAAATAATCAAGAATTTGAAAAAGCAGCAAAAATAAGAGACACAATATTTGCAATTGAAAAGACTCTCGAACAACAAATTGTAGCCTCAACAGATATGATGGACAGAGATATTGTGGCATGTGTTGGGAAAGAGGGTAGGGCAGTTGTTACTATACTCTTTGTAAGATCAGGATATGTTGTAGGTACAGAGCATTATCCATTTGATTTAGACTTAAATTTACACACACTAAATAGTAATAATAGTGTTTGGAGTGATACAGCGTACATATTGGAGGCTTTTTTAAAGCAATATTATCAAATTAGCTCAAATCAAAATGTTCAAAATCTAAAAATTCAAACAAATTCTATTCCATCTCAAATTCTTGTAGCAGAAGATTTTGAAGATAGAGCCCTTCTTGAAGAGACTCTATCTAATATAAATAGTAGAAAGGTCTCTATTTTAGTACCAGAAAAGGGCGAAAAGAGGCGTATTGTTGAGATGGCTATTAATAATGCAAAGAGAGAATTTATAGCCGCTATCTCTAAAAACAGTGAAAGCAGAGAGACTCTTTTAACCCTTCAAAGAATTCTTGAAATGGAGAATTATCCTGAACGAATTGAATGTTTTGATAATTCTAACATTTCAGGAACAGCCCCTGTCTCTTCTATGGTTGTTTTCATAAATGGAGAGCCTGCAAAATCATTGTATCGCAAATTTATCATTAAAAATGTTGATAAACATGATGACTACTCCTACATGGCCGAGGTTCTTAGTAGGCGTTTTGCTGGGGAGTGTAATTCTGATTATAAAAAAAATGAAATTGCTGATTCTCATATAGAGAGCAAGATTGGAAATGATTTTCCTAATATTTTGGTTGTTGATGGCGGAAAAGGCCAACTTTCAATTGCTTTGACTGTTTTAGATGAATTAAAGTTAGAAAAAAGAGAATTAAAAGAGAAGATAGAATCTGTAAAAGTAATTGGTCTTGCGAAAAAAGATAGTGATAAAGGCGAAACCCATGACAAAGTTTATGTTCAGGGTAGAAGTAATCCGTTAAATATGGTTCAGTCGCAGGATAAGCTCAAGGCTTTGTATCTTCTTCAAAGGCTTAGAGATGAAGCTCACCGTTTTGCAATAACTTTTCAAAGGAAAAGACGAGAAAAATTGGCAGAAACATCAATTTTAGACAATATCCCAGGAATTGGAAAAAAGAGAAAGATTATGCTTTTAAACCATTTCAAAGGCATAACTGCTATGAAAAAGGCAACCGTAAAAGAGATTGCTGCCTTACCCAATATGCCTTATAGCGTTGCAGAGAGTCTGGTTGAAAGCCTAAAATAAAGCCCTAATTAATCATACAAACAATTGTAGATAGAAGAGAGCGCTCCTGCTTTTATCCTTGACATAAAATGAGAGTATAGATATATCGCTTAGATTAAAAAAAATATGGTCTAACCTGAATTATTGTAGTTATTTTAAATGGATATTAATCAAATAATATGGATATTAATCAGCAACTTGAGCTCAAAAAAGAAGAGATTTTAAAAAAATGGTTTGAATCTACAATCAACTCCTATCCTGAAGATACAGCAAAATTTCTAAAGAAATCCAAAAATCAATTTGACAATCCCGTTGGAAGCACAACCCTACAAAGCCTTGAAAATACTTTTAGGGCTATTTTAGAGATGAAAATTTCTAAAAATTATAAATATTCTCAAGATATTGTAGAACAAAACAAAATAGAGAACGCTCTTGATCCAGTTATTAGGATAAGAGCTGTGCAGAACTTCTCTGCATCTGAAGCTGTGGCATTTGTATTTGAACTAAAAAACATTGTTAAATCTACAGTCGGCAAATTGCATGATCAAGATAACTCGAAAGAATTTGGTAAATCATCTAATTCTGAGAGTTCGTCTTATGGGTTATTTGAGCATAAAGTTGATCTTGTTGCCCTTGCAGCATTTAACAGGTTTATGAAGTGTAGGGAAAATATATTCCTTTTAAAGGCAACTGAAGCTAAAAGGCGGATTCACAGTGCTTTTGAAAGGGCGGGTTTAGTAACTGAGCTTAATGAGAACGAACTTGTTGGCTCAAGCAAATCTTAAATCAGGTCGCCATTAATATTTTGTTGGGCAAATATATATAAAACACCAGTGTTTTGTTCATAAGTTTTTATTGTATTAATACCAGCATAAATTAATGACAACCTAAAAATTGTGAGGTGTTTGGAATATGAATCAAAAGTACATGTTGCCCCTGGCAGGAGTATTCCTGCTCTTTCTGCTGGCTTATGCAGGGGTTGAAGGAGTCGGTCTTCAATGGCTCTTCGGGATTGTCATTCCATATCTTGCGGTTATTGCCTTTATTTATGGCTTTGTAAATCGCGTGATGTGTTGGGCAGGCTCGGCAGTTCCATTCAGGATTCCTACAACCTGCGGACAGCAGAAATCGCTTCCGTGGATTAAACAGAACCGCATTGATAATCCTGATACAGCACTCGGAGTATTTATCCGTATGCTTTTTGAGATTTTTCTTTTCAGGTCTCTTTTCAGGAATACCAAAGCTGCGTTCAACAGAGATGAAAAAAACAAACTTACCTATTCATGGGAGATTTTTCTGTGGTTGGGTGCTTTAGCGTTCCATTATGGATTCTTAGTGGTTATTTTACGCCATTTAAGATTCTTTTTAGAGCCTGTACCAGTCTGCTTAACATTTCTTGAATACCTTGATGGTATTGTTCAAATTGGTCTTCCTGGAATTTTTCTCTCTGGTATTGTTCTTCTTGCCGCTGCCTTGTTTTTGCTTGCTCGAAGAATCTTTGATGCAAAGGTAAGCTATATCTCTCTTGCTGCTGATTATTTCCCGCTCTTTTTAATTATCGGG
>JADFXA010000259.1 GCA_015233755.1 Desulfamplus sp.
ATTTGAAAGCCAATCATATTTTGAAATGACTTTTACCAAATCCATAGAAATTATCATTTCGTCATAATTACAGCCAGAAACCACTAAAACAGGATTGCCTATTACATCAGCCTCTTGAGTTATATCTGTATGGGCGACTACTAAATCTCCTTGCACAACTACATGCTGTTTTTTATATTTCCCTGTGTATTCTTTAAAACCATCTAAGCGAAATCCACCGTTACGGTCAAAATTTTTTAATGTAACCATCGCTTTTTTTGATGGATTAAGTTCGCTACTTTTATATGAAATCCCGTTAATACAATTAACATATTTTCCAAGTTCTACAAACTCCCAATCCTCCTTCGCCTCAACCACAAACCACTGCTTGAAAAGAGTTTCTGCCATCGCTTCAAGTGTTTTATTCTGGCGGTGCAGCAGGTCTATTTTTTTACAAAAATCATAATAAATCTTTCCTATTATTTTCTGCATATCTTTATCTGGATATGGAATTAGTAATTTATCGAAGTCTGATTTTTTAAAATGTGGTATTACACCACTAACATCAAGATTTTCAATCTGCTGCTGTATAAAAGGTGAGCGTAAAGCCGCAAATAAAAATAACGGATCAATTATATCTTCATTTGCTCGTAATGCGACCATATCTTGAGCAATAACAAAATTTACTGGATTCGGGACCAAACAAACCGCTCCATTCTGACTTCCTTTGAGTGTCAAGATTATATCGCTTGGTTTAGGGTGAGACCTAAACCAATTCTCATATGTTCCTTTTGACACATATCTTAAATTTTCATATTTGGGGTATAAATCTCTATTATTAATACAATTAGTTGCAATTAATGGAATGCCACATGTTTCTGTTGGTGCTGTTTTCCCTCTATTATCAACAATAAACTTAGTCGTTTTTGAAAGGGGTATTTCTTTCCAATCACTTTCACTAATACCATCACCTTTGCTAAATTCTCCATGATGGCTTTATTCAATTTAGCTTCCTCAATCAACTGTGCTTCAAATTCAGCTTTTAAAGCTGTAAATCGCTCAACAAAGTTAAAATCATCTTCTTCATCAGGCAAACCTACATAACGACCAGGGGTTAGCACATAATCTAACTCTTTGACACGTTCAATTGAAGCTGAGCAGCAAAAGCCTTTTATGTCTTCATATTTGCCGTCAGGATTTCGCCAGTTGTGTTAAGTGTCGGCAATCTGTTTAATATCCTCTGCTGACAGCTCACGAGTTCTGCGGTTGATTAAATGCCCCAGGTTACGGGCATCAATAAAAAGAATCTCACTGCTTCGATTTCTGAATCTGCCATTGTTTCGGTTACGGCTCATAAACCACAAGGCAGCAGGAATCTGGGTATTTAAAAATAGTTTAGCTGGAAGATTTACAATGCTGTCAATCACATTGCCTTTTTCAATCAATGCACGGCGAATATCTCCCTCACCACTTGTTTTAGATGTCAAAGCACCTTTAGCCAAAACAACGCCAGCTTGACCGTTGGGTGAAAGATGATAGATAAAATGTTGTAACCATGCAAAATTGGCATTTCCTGCTGGAGGTGTGCCATAAACCCAGCGACCATCTGTTCTTAATTGCTCCCCACTCCAATCACTGACATTAAAGGGTGGATTGGCAATGATAAAATCAGCTTTCAAGTCTTTGTGAGCATCATTCAAAAATGAGCCTTCCTTATTCCATTTAACCTGTGAGCTGTCAATGCCGCGTATGGCAAGGTTCATCTTTGCAAGCCGCCAAGTGGTTTGGTTGCTCTCCTGCCCATAAATTGAAATATCATTGACTCTTCCTTGATGCTCTTCAACAAACTTTTCAGACTGCACAAACATTCCACCAGAGCCGCAACATGGGTCAAAAACTCTGCCTTTGTATGGCTCAAGAATATTGACCAGCAATTCAACAATACTGCGCGGTGTATAGAATTGTCCGCCCTGTTTTCCCTCTGCTAAAGCAAATTCACCAAGAAAATACTCAAACACATGACCAAGCAAATCAGCACTTCGCGCTTTGGCATCACCAAGAGCTATGTTGCCGACTAAATCAATCAACTCACCTAAACTTGCAGGGTCAAGGTTGGATTTGGCAAAGATTTTTGGCAATACGCTGCCATCTTTAAGTAGAGCTGCAGGATTTTCATGCTCAATAGCTTCCATAGCACCATCAACCAGCTTGCCAATATCTGGCTGTTTGGCGTTAGCCTGTAAAAATGACCACCTGGCATTCTGTGGCACAAAAAATATATTTTCAGCTTTGTATTCGTCTCTGTCTTCTGGGTCTGCTCCTTGATATTCGTCTTCGCCTTTTTGAATTTTGGTAAAATGTTCTTCAAAAGAATCTGAAATATATTTAAGAAATATTAGACCCAGAACAACATGCTTGTATTCAGCAGCATCAATATTCTTACGCAGCTTGTCAGCAGCTTTCCACAGCTGCTTTTCCAATGGCTCTTCATTCGTATTTTTAGCTTTTGCTTTTGCCATTCTTTTCCCTTTAATTGAAAAGGGGGGAACAGTGGTACTATCCTCCCCCCTTTTCTTTTTGTGAATACAACCTCAAGAAACGTCTATTATTTTTAAAAAAACAATAAACTAATTTCAGAATTTCTTACACACTTACCTAATTTTAGACTCTTTATTGAGGTATTGTTCCTTTAACATTATCCACATAATACATAATGCTCAACAAATCCTGCTTAGAGGCACGCTCTCCAGCCTTTACACGCTCTTTTCCTGTATTGTCTTTAATTGGTCCCTGATATGGGTCAAATGCCTCGACACCTTTTTGCATCTGCTCATATCTTTTAAGGACAAGGTCATAAGCTGTGAGTTCCCCAAGATCAGCAGATTTTGTTTTTACAGCTTTTAGCTCTTTTATAAACTTTGAATTGATAATTTCATCAAAACTTCCGCCTAAAATCGCAGCTTTTTCAGCAGCAAGCCACCACATATCTGCATTTGTCCATTTTCCACTATAAATATCTTCAAGAATTTTTACATACATTCCACCCCAATTCATAAGCTGGCCAGATACAACTGAATCTTTGCCATAGGGCTGCATAGGGCTGTAGTGGCTGAATGTGTATATCTGCTTTCCCTTTTCCGTGTGAGCCTGACCAACTTCGATTACAGCTGGAGTGTCTTCTGTAAATGCAAGAGCATCGCACCCTTCTCCAACTAATGATTCTGCTGCCTCTTTTGCCTTATCCGGGCCATACCATGCGTAAGTCCATCTTACATCAACCGATGCTTTAGGATTTACAGCCTTAATACCAAGTGCAAATGCGTTGATGTGGCGAATCAGCTCTGGTATTGGAAAAGCTGCAACATAACCAATTTTATTGCTTTTAGTCAAAGCACCAGCCATCAGACCATTTAGATAGTACATCTGATAGAGATCACCAAAATATGTTCCAACATTGGGAAGGTTTTTGAAACCTGAACAGTGCATGAACTTTTTGTCTGGATATTTCTGTCCAGCTGCTATTGTAGCGTCCATGTAACCAAAACTTGTGGTAAATACAACATCGCATTTTTGCTCCTGAATTAAGCGATCAATTATTCTTGTGCAGTCCGCGTCTGAAACAGATTCAATAATAACTGT
>JADFXA010000025.1:0-7975 GCA_015233755.1 Desulfamplus sp.
CAGATTACACTTGGAGACATTGATTTTTCCAAGCTTGCTGAATACCGTGAAGATAGAAAAAGTGTCTCTGAAAAAGTATAATAGTGTTGTATATTAGAGTTTCTAAAAAACTTCAATTGTCCCCTTGACTTTATTGGATATAATATCTGTTTTTTGAAAAGGTCAATTGGATAATAAAAATCTTTGAACTGTCGAGCTATTCCTCCCTATTTTTTTAGGTCTGAATTATAAAAAATGCCTTCTATATTAAGTAGATATATTTTTAAGGAGTTGATTTCACCCTTCACTCTATCTCTTATAGTTTTAACATTTATGTTCCTTATGACAAGAATTCCTGAAATCATTAATATGGTGGTTAATTACAATGCGGGAATCTTATCTATCTTCATGCTAATCCTTTATACCCTTCCGCGTTTTATGGAATTTACTATACCAATGTCTGTTATGATATCTGTGCTTTTAACTATGATGCGGATGTCAAATGATAATGAGATAATTGCACTAAAAGGAAGTGGTATTAACATATCGCGGATTATTCCTCCTGTTTTAACCTTATCTATTATTGGAACGATTCTATCTCTTTGGATTACAATTTATGGTGTGCCTTGGGGTAGATTCTCATTTGCAGCCAAAGGGATAGAGCTTGCTAAAACAACGTTTAATTTCACATTAAAAGAGCGGCAGTTTAATAATATAGTCGATAATGTTATGATTTATGTTACTTCAATTGATATAAAAACATCTGAACTTAAAGATATTTTTATAGAAGACAGCAGAAATCCTGATATTGTCAATATTACAGTTGCCTCAAAAGGTCTTTTTACCTCATATCAAGTAGAGCCAGAGCTATCAAATAGTGGAGAGACAAAGCTATCAAACAGTGAAGAGAGAACAAAATCGACAGATAGATCATCAGTATCGTCAGAATATAGGTATACACTTCGTCTATCTAACGGTAGTATCAATCAGGTTGATATAACAGGACGATCTGTTAATGCAGTAAGTTTTGACACCTATGACATAAATTTTGACGCTCCATTAAACAGCAAAAGTTCTAAACAACACATTAAAGATTTTGACGAGATGTATCTTGATGAGCTTCTACAATTTATTAGAAGTTGCAAAGAAAGATTAAATGGCAATAAGAAGAGTCAATCGGATAACAGTGCAACAATAAAAGAGATTCAATCTGCGCTTATGGAGCTGCATGAGAAGTTTGCTATACCTTTTGCATGTATTGCACTTGGCTTGCTCTCTATTCCTATTGGAGTCAGCTCCTCCTCTTCGAGACGTTCATCAGGTTTTGGATTGGCATTAAGTTTTTTTATCTTCTATTATCTTCTTCTTGCTGCTGCATGGTCTGCTGGAGAGAGTGGATATTATCCACCAGCTATTGGAATGTGGCTGCCTAATTTTATAATTAGTGCTGCTTCAATCTATATGTTCTCAAAAGTTTCTCATGAGAAACCAATTTTTTTACTATACAGTCGATTTAAGTTTAAAAGCAGCTAAAATACCATGCCAATTCTTATTCAATACTGGGTTAAAGAGTTTTTCAGATTTTTTTTGATTATACAAACTATTGTTATGGCAATATTTATCTCTGTTGATTATCTGACCAACATAGATAAATTTCTTAAATCAGGAATATCTCTTTTCAGTGGCTTAGGGTATGTGCTTCTTAAGACTCCATTTATGTTTGTTCAGCTTACCCCTGCTGGAGCTGTTTTAGCTGTTGTAACGGTCTTTGGTATTATGAATAGGAATAATGAGCTGCTTGCAATAAAATCAAGTGGTATAACCACGTCGTATATAGTTATGCCTGCTATTTGTACTGGTATCTGCCTTGCACTACTTATGTTTTTTCTTGGAGAAACTGTAGTGCCAATCACTATGGCAAAAGCAAACCACATAAAATATTCTGTTATTAAAAAAAATAGAAATCTCTATGCTGTTAGAGAAAATATCTGGATAAAAGGAGATATGAGTATATCTCACTTTAAATATTTTAACCCAAGAGATAAAACAATCTCAGGAATCACAATAGTTTTTTTTGATAGCAACTTTAAAATTTCCAAAAGAGTTGATGCTCAGAGTGGTAAATTTGAGCATGATATTGAAGTGTTAAATAACTTAAAACTCTCATATAGTCTTGAAAAGTTGAAAGAAAGAGTAAAATTAAAAAGTGGAATATGGATACTTAAAGGGGTTCTTGAACAAACTTTTGACAGAAGCGTTAATGATTTTGTAATAAAAGAGTATGGGCAAAAAGAGCTTGATCTTGAATTAAAACCAGATGATTTAAAGGCAGTTGTAAAAAAATCAGATGAAATGGACTTTAGGGAATTGGCTGCACATGTTAACAAAATCGAGAATGAAGGCTACGACGCTGCCACATATAAAGTTGATCTATTTGGGAAGACAGCTTTTCCTTTTATCTGCGTTATAATGTCAATTATTGGATCAGCAGCAGGTATGAGACGCTTTGTAAAAGAAAACCTTGCTTTTGGTATTGCAATTGGTATTGGGGCATCTTTTTTCTATTGGATTGTGTATGGTTTTTCAACTTCTCTTGGTTATGCAAGAGTGCTACCGCCTTTTATTAGTGCATGGGCTACAAATTTTCTTTTTTTGTGTTTAGCAGTTATTTATCTTCTGAATACCGAATGATTTTTCTTAAAACCTTATGAAACGATTTTTATATAACAGTATAACATCTATTGTTTTTTTCCTTCTACTACCTTTTCTCCCATTTATCTATATCTTTTCATCTAAACGCAGAGCGAATATGCTTGAGCGTCTGGGTTGGATTCATCTGATTTCAAAAAAATACTCTAAATCAAATCCTGAAATAAATTCTTATAAAAAACGTATTTGGTTACACGCTCTTTCTGTAGGTGAAATAAAATCAGCTCTTCCTCTTGTTAATGCTATCAAAGAGAGATATTTGAGTAATTCAAATTACGAATTAGTCATAACAGCTTCCACAAAAACAGGCTTTGATATTGCAAATCGTCTTTTTTTAACTCCCTTTGAAATAAATAATCAATCAAATCATAATGCAATGTCAGTGCAAGTCGGGTATTTTCCATTTGATCTGCTATTTTCTGTAAAAAGCATCTGTTCAAGGATTGATCCTGATATTGTTATTATTGTGGAAAGCGATTTATGGCCCCAATTTTTGTGGTATATGAACGATAAAAGAATTCCTGTTTTTCTTGTAAATGCAAGGCTTTCTCAATCTTCATTTAATGGCTATATGGCTTTGGAAAAAATAGGTCTATTTTCTTCAATCTTTTCTTTATTTGAAAAGATCATGGTTCAGACAGAGATTGACCAAAAAAGATTTTTGCAAATAGGAGTGCCAGAAGAAAAAGTTATCTTAGCAGGCAATATAAAATTTGATCAGCCAATCCCAAAAACAGATATTCCTGATTTGGATAAATTTAAAAATCATACCCCAATTAATAGTCATACTCAAGTTACGCCTCACTCTCAAATTAAGAGCAATACCCAGATATATATTGTTGCTGGAAGCACTCATGAAGGAGAAGAGGATATTCTTGCTTCTATTTTTTTAGAATTAAAGCAAATAACTCAATTAAAACAAAATCCCATCACCAATAGCTTTAGTTGTAGCGATATTAAACTTATTATTGCCCCAAGAGATCCCAAAAGAGCACCAGATATTAATAAAATGCTTAATACAAAAGGTTTTATGTGTAGTTTATTAAGCGATAAAGAGAGAACTATATATGAGAGTGATATTGTGGTTATTGACAAAATGGGCATTCTTTCAGCTCTCTATTCAATATGTGATATTGCTTTTGTGGGTGGTTCTCTTGTTTCATGCGGGGGGCATAATCCATTAGAGCCTGCACTGTTTTCAAAGCCCGTGATTTTTGGTACATATACTGATGATTTTAAGGAGATAACAGAAACTATGCTCTCAAACAATGCAGCTTTTAGAGTTAAAGATAAAAACGAGCTTTTTGACACTATTTTTATGCTTTTAAACGATAAAGCGTTGGCAGTTAGGGTAGGGCAGAATGCTGGCAGACTTGTTGTAAACGGAAGAGGGGCTGTTGACAAGATATTGTCCGTTATTTCCCAAAACGATTCAAAATAGCAAAAATTGCCCGCCGTATTAATGCAAAAACTCCCCATGCCATAAGCCACAAAATAAAAACAAAAGCAATTCCGGGATCAATTGAATGGTATTTGACAGGAGAAAAATTGTTGCTGCTAACTTTATAAGTTGCTGAGACAATATGATCTGGATCGTCTCGTTTAAGTGTTATAACAACATTGTCAGCTTTATTTCCAGATGGCAACTCATTCTTCTTAGAGGGTGGTAGGGTAACACTATAAGCAAAAGTCATATTTCCCATCAAAGCCTTACCATCTCCAGATGCTGTCCAAAAAGCGGGCTTTGGAGATGCTTTTACCCAATCCTCAAATTTTAAAATCTCAGGCTTATTTTCACTGTTGACAATTAGAATAGGAAAATTTTTATTGGGCTTATCATTATCTTCGTAAGTCTTGGGCATATATGGTAATATCCCCCATAAAAATATAACTGCAAGGATAACTCTGATGCTCCAGTTTAATGTATTACGAATTAGTAACATAATAAAAATCTACTCTCATATAGAAAAAAAAATAATAAAAATGTCTGGTGAAGATATTAATGTCAAACAGCCTTTTGCCTTTAATCTCTTTAGACGTTTTTTGTTTGTTTTGTCAATTATTTATGGGGCTGTTGTCTCTTTACGCCTCTGGCTCTATGAAAAACAGATACTTAAAAGCAGAAAAGCCCCCTGTTTTGTTATATCCATTGGAAATATTGTAGCTGGTGGTAGCGGTAAGACTCCAATGGCAATTTATATAGCAGAAATGGTCAAATCAATGGGTTTTAATCCTGTTGTGATAAGTCGTGGATATGGCGGTAATTTAAGAAAAAAAAGTTCAAAAACATGTAGATCGGATAGCTATGAAATGAAAACCTTGATAAATAATTCAAGAGTCTCTGTTTCTGATATTTATGGTAATGTAGTTGTAGGTGATGGCAATAAGGTGTTTGAGACTCCTGAAGTTGTTGGTGATGAGCCTTTTATGATGGCATCAAGGCTCTCTTTTCCTGTCATTGTTGGTAAAGATCGTTTTAAAGCTGCAATCATGGCACTTAATATGTCTTATTCAAAACCAAATAAAACTAATGGAAAAATAGATAGTTTCAGTAAAAAGAAAAATGATAACTTTTTAGGTGTACCGAATATAGCAAATATTGATGTGATAATTCTTGATGATGGATTTCAGCATATTAGGCTTAAAAGAGATCTTGATATAGTTCTTATGGATTACAGTCGTCCTTTTGGAAATGGTTACCTTTTGCCCTCTGGCAGGTTAAGAGAGCCACCTAAAAGGGCAATTGATAGGTCAGATATAATAATTTTAACAAGATATAATTCTGATCATTTAAAGAGTGTTGATGGGAGCTATTTGGAAAAAAATCTCAGCTATAAAGGTAAAAACAAAACATGTTTTGTGACAAAACACAAACCTTTCCTACACTCCTTTTTGCACAAAGCTAAACCTTTTTCTACTAATATTACAAATCTAAAAGGCAGAAAAGGGTGTCTCTTTTCAGGAATTGCTGATAATCAATCTTTTAGAAAAACCGTTGAGAATTTAGGTGTATCAGTCAAGGCACATCTTGAATTTAATGATCATCACATGTATAAGAGCTGGGAAATTTTAACGATTCTTGATACATTTAAAGAATGCGGTGCTGATTTGTTAATAACAACAGAAAAAGATTACGCAAGATTGGGTATGGATAAAAAATATATATGGGCAATGGACTTTGCTGTCATTGGTATAGAAATTGATTTTTTAGACAAAAAAGATGACTTTCAGAATGTGATTTATAAAAAAATATGTGAAAAATAGAGATAAGATATAAGTAATTTTATTATGACAACATTATCAGTAACGGTTATTGCTAAGAATGAATCAGAAAATATAGGTATATGTCTTGAGTCTGTAAAATGGGCTGATGAAGTTATTGTCCTTGATTCAGGAAGTTTGGACAACACAGTAGAGATCTGCAGACAATACACAGATAAGGTTTTTATAACGGATTGGCAAGGATTTGGAATTCAGAAAAACCGTGCAATTGATATGGCTACATCTGAATGGATTTTGTCGATTGATGCTGATGAATTTGTGTCGTGCGATCTTAAGATAGAAATTGAAAAGGTAATTAATAAAAAAAATAATAATCTAATCGCATATAAAATTCCAAGAAGTTCAAACTATTGCGGACGTTTTATGAAGCATAGTGGTTGGTCTCCAGATTATGTTACGCGACTATTTAGGCGTGGATATGCCCGATTTAGCGATGATCTTGTGCATGAAAGTCTGATTGTTCAAAATGATGAGAGAAAAGATGGTAGGCCGTCGGAAGTTGGAGAACGAAAAATTAATGGTCGCATTGGCAGATTGACTACCCCTCTCATACACAACTCTTTTAAGGAATTAGATAAGGTTTTAGAAAAGGTTAATGCATATTCATCTGCAAGCGCCAAGATGCTATATCAAAGAGGTAAAAAAGCTTCAATAACTGATGCGGTGTTACATGGTTTGTGGAGTTTCTTCTACACTTACATTTTACGTGCTGGCTTTTTAGATGGTAAAGAGGGATTTATGCTTGCAGTATCAAGTGCTGAGGTAACCTATTATAAATATGCTAAACTTATGCTTTTGATTAACACAAAATAGAACTATTTTAATAAATTAAATCTTATAAAATCGAGGTATTTGAGAACTTATGCAAAGTTATCAAATCTATGTAGATAATCTGAAACTGATGATTGCCATATGAAAACTTACCCACATATTTTAATCTTTGATCCAAGAACACGAGGACACCACCTTAGCTGGCTTCGTTATATGACGGAAGATTTTTTAAGTGCTGGGTTTAGAGTTACATGGGCTGTAGATTTGCGTAAAGAGAGTAAGAATATAATTTTTTCTCAACTATTTGATCTTATAAATAGTGTTTCTATTCTCTCTGTTTTTGATGAGTTAAATCATTGGAAGGGTGGAAGTAAAATTAAATCCCTTACCCAATGCTTTATTGAAAGTTGTTCTAATGAGATTATGATCAATTTAGACGAAATTGCTTCTAACTGTATGAGATTTGCAGCACTTGGAATCTATCCGCCCAAAATACTACAAGGAAAGATTAACGGATTCTATTTTCGTCCACGTTTTTTAGAAAATCAATTTTTCCCACCTGGAAATATTATTAAATCTATTGGATTTAAGCGTCTTTTTGAGAATAAATGGTTTAAGAACCTCTATTTATTAGATGAATATATGATTAAAGATTTTATTGGAAAATATAGGAGCTATAAGAGTCGTATCTACTTTTTACCTGATCCGTGGAGTGGTGAATTTATTCATTCTTCAGAAGAGGCAAAAGTAAAACTTGGAATATCTAAGGACAGATTTGTCTTTTTAAACTATGGGATTGGAGATAAGAGAAAAGGGCTTCATCTTGTTATTCGTGCTATGCTTCAAGCTCCTTCTGACTCAAAATGGTTTCTGCTCTGTGCTGGCGAGGTTGGAAAAAATCGTGAGATTGTATATGGACTTAATGAGCTTCAAAGTCGTGGGGCTGCAAAAATTATCAACCGATATATTTCAAGTGATGAAGAGAAAATGTGCTTTTCTGCATCCGATGTAGTTTTATTGCCATATATAAAACATTTTGGATCAAGTGGTGTCTGCTCACTTGCAGCAGCAGCCGGAAAGATGGTCATTGCATCTAACGAAGGCCTTGTCGGAAAAAGAGTAAATGAACATAATCTTGGAATACTCTTTGAATCTGGAGATGTTCAAGATTTAAAAAATAGCATGAACAAAGCATCGCTATTATCCAAATCAAATAAACAACAGTTTGAAAATT
>JADFXA010000025.1:8074-15319 GCA_015233755.1 Desulfamplus sp.
CAAAGCATCGCTATTATCCAAATCAAATAAACAACAGTTTGAAAATTCAGCAATTGAATATAGCAAATTATGTTCTCGGGAAGCGTTTAGTAGAGCTTTGTTATCTCCGTTTTAAGTTAAAGCAGTAAAAAGTATAAGGTATAAACTATATAGGATATTATGAAATATAAAGGTTACATAGTGAAGGACAAGATTATCTACTATATTTTAACTATTATTATGAATTTAATTGGGCTTATTCCAAGAAATATAGGTAAAGTTTTTGGAGATTTTTTAGGGCTTATATGGTTCAAAATTGATAAACGTCATAGAGACCTTACTCTTGAAAGTATCTGTCTCTCTTTAGGTAGAAACTCAAACAACTTGGTTAAACTTACACAACATCAAGAGCATATCCTTGCAAAAAATATATTTAAAAATATTGCGGGAATGATATTTGAGCTCGGATGGGCATTTAGGCTTAAAAGAGAAGAGCTACCTAAATATTTTAAAATCATAGGATTGGAAAACTTAAAGCAAGCATACAAAAAGGACAAGGGAGTTTTGGTTATACTTTGTCATATAGGTAATTGGGAGCTTCTTGTGGCTTCTATTGCACTTACTGGTTATAAATCATCTGCTATATACAGAAAACTTGATTTTGAGCCTTTGGAAAGACTAACACTTGAAATGAGACAAAAATATGGAACTCGCATGATTCCTTTAAAAGGGGCAACGAAGAAGATTGAAGAGCGTCTTTTAGATGGTGAGCTTGTTGGAACTCTTATGGATCAGAGTGTTGATCCTTGGTGGTATAAGGGGGTATTTGTTGATTTCTTTGGAAGAGCTACATGCACAACGAAGGGGGTTGCCTCATTAGTCTTAAAAACTGGAACTACAGTAGTGCCTGCTTATATTATTCGTGAAGGGTTTAACCATGTGATGTATTTTGAGCCAGAAATTCCAACTGTCTATACAGGGGATAAAATAAAGGATATTGAGATAAACACCCAAAATTATACATCAGCAATAGAATCTATTGTGAGACGTTACCCTGATCAGTGGTTTTGGATTCATAATAGGTGGAAATTTAAAAATTTCTCTCTTTTACCTAAACAACAATAATATTATGTTGGCAATTCTATTTTACTGATCTTAGACTCTATAAAAATCATTCTGTACATTGTATATAAAATGCCCAAAAAAACTAAAATTTTAATCAGAGCTGCAAACTGGGTTGGTGATGCTATAATGACAACCCCTGTGATAAGATCTATCAGAAAAAGCTACCCTGATGCCCATATTACTCTTCTTGCCAAACCGTGGGTAATCCCTGTTTTTGATAATAGTCCATACATTGATGAGATAATGGTTTATGAAAATGACACGCGACACACAAAAGGGGTTGGAACATTAAGACTTGTAAAAGATATGCGCAAACACTCATTTGATGTTGCAATACTTATGCAAAATGCTTTTGAAGCTGGCTTAATTACATTTTTGGCTGGAATCCCTGTACGTATTGGATATAATACTGACGGTAGAGGATTGATTTTAAACCCATCAATCAAAATGGATAAAAGACTTAAAAAGGGTCATTTGATTGATTATTATAGAGGTATATTAAAAGGTTCTAATCATAGGTTCTGTGGGGATCTCAGGCATTTTATTGATGATGGCAGGAAACTTGATCTGTTTATATCAGATTTTGAGCGAACCGAAGCTCTAAAAAAACTTACAAGTTATGGAATAGACAGCCAAAAACAACCTGTAATAGGCATTAATCCAGGAGCTACTGGTGGGACAGCAAAAAGATGGTTTCCTGAAAGATATGCTGAACTCGCAAAGCGTTTATCAGAGCAATTTAACACAAAAATATTGATATTTGGTGGTCAAGCAGACAAAGAGCTTGGAGATAAGATTAGTGAAATTGCATCTCAATCAGATGGTAAAACAATTGATCAAGCAAGTCCAATATGCGTAAATCTTGCAGGTAAGACCACACTTAGACAGGCATTTGCTCTTATAGAAAAGTGTGATCTATTTATAACTAACGATTCTGGACTTATGCATGCAGCAGCAGCACTTGGGACAAAGCAGATTGCTATTATTGGCTCAACAGACCATATTGCCACAGCACCATCAAGCCTAAACAGCATTATGATACGAGTTTCTGTTCCATGCAGCCCATGCCTTAAAGTTCATTGTCCTAAAGATAAAAACGATACACAGTATCATGTTTGTATGAATAAAATCACTGTAGATATGGTTATTTCAGAAATTAAAAAAATGGAACTACAATTTGAGAGCAGAGCTTGAGCTGCAAACTAAAATAATTCGCCTTAGGTAAACCATGTCTTAGAAGTTAATAAAAAAAATAAGGATATAATTTTTGTTAAGCTCCATAAATAATAATATCATAAATAGGAATTCAATAAATAAAATATTGATTATTAAGCCAAGTGCATTTGGAGATATTGTTCATACCCTTCCGTTTCTAAATGCTCTTAAAAGAGGATACCCAGATGCTCAGATTGACTGGGTTATAGCAGATGGACTTCATAAGTTTCTTGAAGGACACTCTATGATTAACAAACTTTGGGTAATCAAAAAAGATAAGTGGAAAAAGTTAAATTATTTAAAAAATACTATCAAAGAGATTAGAGAACTCACAAAAGGTCTAAGAAGCGAAAAATATGACATAGCTGTTGATTTATCTGGAATACTTAGAAGCGGACTTATAGCGTTTGCTTCAGGAGCAAAGGTTAAACTTGGCTTTAGAGAGTCAGATGAGGGCAGCCCCTTTTTTTATTCTCATAAAATAGAAGGGGATATGACTATCCATGCTATTGACCGATACTTAAAATTTGCTGATGCACTTGGATGCCCAACAGATGCTGTAGTTTATCCATTTGCCCCATTTGACCAAAATCTCCAAATTATCCAAGAGCTTCCATCAGAATACGTAATT
The DNA here is from genome assembly GCA_015233755.1 of Desulfamplus sp. Classification (GTDB taxonomy): domain Bacteria; phylum Desulfobacterota; class Desulfobacteria; order Desulfobacterales; family Desulfobacteraceae; genus Desulfamplus. The sequence goes on from JADFXA010000025.1 coordinate 11,025, forward strand.
ATCTCCCCGTCTGCTGGAAAACAAGCAAATCAGTGGCATGCATCAAGATTTGGAGAGCTTGCATCTATGTTGCCTCTTCCTTCTGTTGTAATTAGCGGCTCTTCTCCACAAGATATGTCAACTTCAGATGAGGTTGTAAAATATTCAAATGGTAAGGCTATCTCAATTGCTGGAAAGACAGGCTTAAAGGATTTGATTCCTATAGTTGGTAAAGCTAAATACTTTATTACCAATGACACGGGACCTATGCACGTTGCAGCAGCATTAAATGTTCCTGTGTTTGCCATTTTTGGACCTGCAAATCCAGTAAGGACTGGTCCTTATGAATCTATAAAAAAAGAACAATCTAATATAAAAGCAGAAACATCTAAGATTGTCTTGGTTGGGGAGTCTCATCTAAACCGAAAGTCAAAACAAATATCCATTCATACAATTATCCAGAAACCACTTAATTGCTCTCCATGTTATGCTCAAAAACCTTGCAGCCATTGGAGCTGCATGAATGATCTGACGGTTCAAGATGTTCTTGAGGCAATTTTAGGTAAAAAATAGACTATATGGAAAAAAATATAAATAAACTTTTTAAGTTGGATTCCCTAACATTTGTAAGAGTTCTTATTATTCTTGAGATTATCTTAATCTCTTTTTTTACTGCCCCAGCAGAGATTATTGAAGTTTTTATATTCTTATCTGCATTGATTAGCCCTCAGTTGCGTAATAGAGTCTTATCGCAAATAACACAACCTTTAGTAATCATGTCGTTGTTACTTTACGGAGTAATAACCATAGGACTTTTTTACACAATTGCTGATATGTCTCAAAGCGTGGGTATTTGGGGAAGTTGGAGAAAATTACTTCTTATTCCTATTGCTATAAGTGTTTATGATGACTCTATCTGGAAAAAACGTTTTATCTTCTCTTTTCTCTATTTTATAACCTTTGCATCTTTATTATCTTTCTTAAGTAACTTTTTTGCTTTCACTATTTACAAGTATGCTCCTGGAATTGTTCTGCATAACCACGCAACTCAAGGTATGCTTTTTTCCGTATCTATTTATATCTGTCTTGTTATGCTCCGATATCCTAAATATTCAAATTTAAGCAAGCTCTCCTCTATTTTGTTAAAATTATCAACAGCAATTTTGTTCTACAATGTTGTTTATATAACTCCGGGAAGAAGTGGTTACGCAGCATTATATATATTAATAACTCTTTTTATATTATTTAATATCGTCAATAAATGGCGTTATGTGATTATCTCTATTACGACATTGGCACTTGCTGGTATATTTATACTATCTCCAGTTGCTAAAAATAGAATCCAAATGGGAATAGATGAGATCAAAACTTATGAAAATGCTCCCTATATTACATCTATGGGAATTCGTATGGTGATGTGGAAACAGACAATTGAGCTTTTACAACACCTTGAGTATCCATTTTGGGGTTATGGCACTGGCTCTTTTCAAAATGCTTATCAAAAGCAGATTGAAGGAAGAGATGGTTTACAAGGAGAGCCTTCTACTGATCCTCATAATCAATATTTAAGAATAGCTGTAGAGCATGGATTTATAGGACTGCTGATTTTTTTTGCATTTATTGCGTCATTCTTTCTACAAAAGGGTTCTAAAGAGCCTACTCGAATTTTGGCTATTGGGGTTTTAATAGCATGGTGTGCTACCAGCCTATTCTCTACACATTTTTCTACATTTACTGAGGGCCGATTTATTATGATTTGGTGCGGTGTCCTTCTTGCCATTGATGATGATAATTATAAAACACAAGCAATTAAAAATAAAATTGAGTAACTTACTTTCCATAGCATATTATAGCGCAAATAATAGTGATGCAACTTGTTGGGCTGGAGGTTTAAAAATTTGAATTACCCAAACTATGTATTGCATGTAAAAAAAGGCTACGAAGATAGAGAACAGAGTATAGTTAAACAGTTTAGTGATTTGGGTATCTCATTTGAATGGGTCTTGGATTACGATGTTGCTGATTTGAATTGCAATAAAGATATTTTGAAACGATATTGTTATAATGGAAATATGCAGATGTCGGCTGTATCATGTGCATTAAAGCATATATCTACGTGGGAGAAAATAGCAGCAGATAGCCAAGATGGTGCTTTTATATTTGAAGATGATGTTGTTATTGATTTGTTAAATTTTAAAAAAGTAGTTAAAAGTGCCTTAGAAGAGTTTTCTCAAGAGTGCTTCAATGGCTATAACGATGCTTTGATAAGTTTAGGTGATGCTGGTGCAATGCACGTTCCATGGACAAAAATGGATAAAGGTAAAAAATTGTACGCTGCTGAGTTAATCCGCTGTTCTGATTCATATTTTATTACAAAAGGCGCTGCTCAAAAGATGGTTAATTGGATAGAGAGAAATGGTTTTGCTCTACCTTCAGATGGGTTAATTGATAAAATATGTAATGATATTGGAATTCTAATCTTATGGCTTGAGCCTACTGTTGTATCCCAAGGCACTCATACAGGCGTTTTTGCCTCTGCAATTGAAATTGGAGAGAGAAAAGGAGGTATTTTCAATAAAGTGGAATGGTATTCAAGAGTGTTGAGAAGAAAATACCTCTATCCTATTTTTGGTATTGATTTAAGAAAAAAGTAAGTTTTTTGTCTTTTACCCAGTATGGCGAATACGAGGATTTATAATTCCGTAAAGAATATCAACAAGAAGATTTACAAAAATTATAAGAGAGGAGATAATTAAAATTCCACCTTGAACCACAGGATAATCACGGCGATTAATTGACTCCACAATCCATTTTCCAACCCCAGGCCACGCAAATATTGTCTCTGTTAGAATAGCCCCTGCTAAAAGCACGCCAATCTGAAGTCCAATTACAGTTATAACAGGAATTAAGGCATTTCTTAAAGCATGCAACATTATAACTCTTGCTGGTGAAAGGCCTTTGGCTTTTGCTGTGCGGACATAATCTTCTTTTAGAACTTCAAGCATTGAAGATCTCGTCATTCTTGCAATTACAGCAAGGGGAATAGTTCCAAGCACAATTGAAGGTAAGATAAGATGGCTTAAAGCTGATTTGAATGCACCTGGTTCATCAGACCTTAAAGAGTCAATCAGCATAAAACCAGTATCAGCATCTATCCAAAACAGTGGGGATAGACGACCAGAAACAGGTGTCCAACCAAGATTTACGGAGAAAAATAGAATTAAAAGCAATCCCCACCAAAATATCGGCATTGAATAACCAGTAAGAGAAACCGCCATAACTGAGTGGTCAAAGACAGTGCCGCGTTTAACTCCAGCAATCACCCCAGCAGGCAGACCAAAAACAACAGCAAATATCATGGCACATAAAGATAGCTCTAAAGTTGCTGGAAAAAGAGTCATAAACTCTTTTAATACAGGCTTTTTAGTAACAAAGGATTTTCCAAGATCACCTTTAAAAACATTCGTAATATAATTGAGATACTGAATTGGCAAAGGTTTATCTAAACCCAATGAGATTTTCATTTCAGCGTGTCGTTCAGGGTCAATTCCACGTTCGCCAGCTAAAAGTTCTACAGGATCTCCTGGTATTAGGTGAACAAGAGAAAAGGTAAGAAGGGTTATCCCAATAAACGCTGGAAAAATCTGCATAAATCGTTTTGCGAGAAATTGAATCATAAAGCCTCTTTGAAAGATTTGATTAAATAATTAACGCTAAGTTCATCTGCAACAGCTCTTTCGATTATTTGTCTTTCAATATCTTTTCCAATAAATCTATACGTTTTTTATTCTCTTTATCATTTCTCAAAGCTATTACTAACTCTTTTTTTATAGCAGTTCCTTCTATAACCTCAATATTTGAAATTCCTTCTTTTGCTGCTAAATATAACATAACATTTGGGTCTGTAATCGCTACAGGATGTCGCCCTGATGACAATTTTTTTAAGAGAGAGACTTCGTCAGGTGCTTTATCTGCATGGTTAGGATATTTTTTCATAGCGTCATCAATGAGCTTAGGATAGACATAAGTTTGAACAATTCCAACTTTATATTTTTTAAACAAATCATCAATATCATTAAAACTCACATTACTTCCTGCCTGTTTTAATATACTTACTTCAGACCAATCAACTGGTTTTGATGCTACAAATCCATCATCTACTTCTTCTGGCCAAGCTGGAAAATAACCAAGATACTCTTCTTTTTTTGCATTATGCTTTGAACGTAACCATGGAAAGAAATCAACGATAAGAGTAATACCTTCTTTTTTAAGTAATTCTCTCAATTTTTGTATTGAGTTGCCTTGAGTTGACATAT
>JADFXA010000260.1 GCA_015233755.1 Desulfamplus sp.
ATACTTTTGGGTAAACTGTGCATATCTTGAAAATAGTTTCGAGGGTTATTGTTGATTCCAAGATAGACAACAGGGGTTGAAGTCCCTGCAAATTTTTTGCCCAAAAATTTTAAAGCAGCATCATCGCCAAGAATCACAAGAGTTGGTTTTAACTGTTTATATTTCTCCCACGCTAAATCTGCTCTCTGCTGATGCTGATCTTTTGGCACTCTTTTGGTGTCCATCTCAAAGTATTCGAGCTTGTAAGTTTTACCTAATACTTCTTCCAAACCGCTTTTGTAGCTTGCATCCCATGCGTATTCAGCGTGGTAGCTTTCAATAACAAGAATTGTATTTTGTTCTGCGTTCAAACTACCTGCAACAAAAAGTATAGTAATTGTGCAATAAAGCAGCATTGAAATTTTTTTTAACATAACTATCTCCTTGAAATTAAAAATGATCGTTTATTCTTCTCCTGCCAAAAACTCCGCAATATGAACAACCTTAAACTTGCGGTTTTGATTTAAAGCACCACCTCTTAACTGCATAACACAACCTGGGCATTCTGTTACAAGCAAGTCTGCATCTGTATTTTCAACGTCATCCAATTTACGGATAAGAATCTCTCTTGATATTGCTGGAAAATTTGCCGAAAAACTTCCCCCAAATCCGCAACATGTCTCTTCCTCTTTTGCTTGAATAAAAATGTGTCCTGACTTTGAAATTAGCTGTTTTGGTTCTTCTTTGATACCAAGGCCTCTGCAAAGATGGCAAGGAGAGTGCCATGTTACTTTTTTAGTTGAATTATTTTTATTTTTAAATTGCATCTCTCTAAAGTTATCAATAATACCAGAATTTTGTATTAACATAAGATTAATAAATTGGCTGAAAGGAATAACTTTTTGTGCAAATTCATAAGCTTTATTGCTTCTTACAAGTGTTGGAACAGCATGTTTCAAATGTGAAGCACATGATGCACATAGAGTTACTATATAGTCAAGCTCATATTCACTAAAGGCATTAACATTTTGAATAGCTGCATCTGTTGCAGCCTCTTTTTCTCCCATCATCAAAGCTGGAAGTCCGCAACAAGATTGATCCATTGGAAATTCAAGCTCTATATCAAAATTTGAATCTTTTAGATTATTATTACCATTAGAAGTAAAATAAGAATTTAAACCTAAAATTACTTTGATCCCCACCTCTAACTGTTCTGGATAGACAAAATCTTGAACACAACCTGAAAATATCCCAACTTTAATCTGTTTTGTATTTTTGTTGTTATCTTGTTTAGTATTAGTTGTAAGCGATTCAACAAAGGTCTTTGATCTCCATTTTTCAGATTTCCATCTATCCCTAAATGGGGTCTTTACAATTGCGGGAAGCTCTCTAAAATTATGCTCTTTAAAAAATATTAATGGAAGATGACGCAGGTAAAGTCTATCTTCAGTTAAAGTTGAACTTGCTGTTTGTCTTGAATCGGCACTTGATATTTGTGATGTAGTCTTATTGACAAACGGTTTCTGTGCAACGCTTGCTATCCTCAAAAGGGTGTGAAACATCTTTCTATCTCTTAAAACTTTTCCAAGCATAAGACTTTTCAATGGGTGTCCATGCTCATCTTGTATCTTTGTGTGAACCTCTTTTATTAAACGTGGCAGATCAATCCCAGCAGCACAGACAGCTTTACAAGCTCCGCAGTTGGTGCAGTTTTGCACTAAATTTTTAGCATTTTGTGCACCATGAAAAAAATAGGTGGTTATAAGACCAATAGCACCAATGTAAATATAGCCAAGTGTATGCCCTCCAACCATGCGATAGACAGGGCAGACATTTGCACAAGCTCCACATCTTACACACTGTAGAATTTGTGAAAAATCATGATCAGATGCGATTTTTCGCCGACCATTATCCAAAAGAACAATGTGCATCTCTCTTTTATTGGAAGCTGATTCAGGACTTGCAACAGAAACATCTCCAAGATATTCAGATGGTCCGGTAATCCACGTAACGTAAGATGTTAGTTTCTGTCCTGTGGCATTTCGCGGAAGAACTTTTGCTATTGTAAGGGCATCTTTAATTGTTGGCAGAAGTTTATCAATCCCTGCTAAAACAACATGAACTTTTGGAAGTGTGGTCACAAGACGGGCATTTCCTTCATTTGTTATAAGTCCAATTGTTCCTGTATCTGCAATGACGAAATTCGCACCAGTAATTCCCATGTCAGCTTTAACAAACTTTTCTCTTAACTCCTTTCTTGCAACTTTGACCAATCGCTCAATTTCAGCATCTTGCTCTTTACCTGTAACTCCTGAGAAAAGATCTGCCACCTGAAAACGAGACAGATGAATCGCTGGCATAACCATGTGGGAAGGTCCCTCATGTCGAAGCTGGACGATCCACTCTCCAAGATCTGTTTCAGTAACCTCAAGCCCCTCATTTTCAAGCCATTTGTTAAGATGTATCTCTTCGGCTGTCATGGATTTAGATTTGATGATCTTTTGAGAAGCACTATCTTTTGCGATCTTTGCGATAATTTCATTTGCATCTTTGGCTGTTGCTGCTAAATGAACATGAACACCATTTTTTTCAGCAATAGATTTAAACGTTTCAAAGAGCTTTTCGTTGTTTTTTATGGCATTTCGCTTAATCTCCGCAACTTCTGCTATCAAGGCATCTGTATCAATTCCAGCAAATGCGTTTTTTCTGCTTTCGCGGTAGGCAACTGCAAATTTATCCATTGCAGATCGTAAAAACTGGTTATCAAGAGATTTATTAACTCTATTTTTATACTGACTAAAGGTTTCGCCATTTTCCATGCCAATATTTGCCATGATTGATTAATCCTCACATGATTTTTATATTATTTTATAGTTTTAATCTAAAAGGATAATATGAAGTGCAATAGGTCCATGAACCCCTATTGCAAGAACTCTCTCAATATCTGCGGTTCTACTGGGACCTGTAATAAAAGCTGTGTATGACGATCTTTTTGAAGTTAAAACAGATAATTCATCTACCATATCAAGAGCTGTTGCTCTGATATTTGCTTTGTATAATAAAGCAACGTGGGTTTCACTTATCATGGTGGATAGACGTTTATCTTCAGAATCAGAATTAACAACAATAGTGCCTGTTTCAGCAATTCCAAAATCTGCAAAGGTGATCCCCATATCAATTCCGTTAGTATATTGACGAAGGCTATCTTTAATAAATGTTATTTCATTTTCAATGCACAATTTTTCTAACAATGAGAGATTTGAATTGTCAAGTTGGGGAGAGGCTATAATAAAGTTTTTTTTACATAGTGAGAGAGCTATACGAAAAGCATTTTGAATAGTATCAGCCTCATGTATAACTGCTGACACAAGAGAAGCTTTTTCCCTGAACTCTGCTAATATATTTATACTGTTCAATGATTGCTCCTTTTCCTGTAAATGAGTTGTCTGGCGAGGATGGATTTTTTTGATGGGGATAAGATTTAGAGATTTGGCAACTTCTAAAAAGTCGCCAAATCTCTCATCAGACAAATTTCGTAGTTACTGCCCAAAAAACAGCTTAGGAAGATAGGTGATTATAGAAGGGAACATTATGCAAAGAACAATTCCAATAACCTGAAGT
>JADFXA010000261.1 GCA_015233755.1 Desulfamplus sp.
AAGAGTATTAAGCTCTTCTTTGAAAAATGAAGATTTAAGAGGGAAATGGGAACTTTGAGAAATAAAGATTTAAGAGAAAAATGGGAACCGTATGGATTTAAAAATAAATAACCAAACAAAATGGCGTATCTTAAATCCAGACCCTGAAAAAATCCAAAAGATTTCAAGAGTAGTTGGTTGCAGTCAAATCATTTCAAAAATTCTTGTAAATCGAGGAGTTACAACTCCTGAAGAGGCATTTACATTCTTAAATCCAAGTTTCCAGCATCTTACAGACCCATTTGCCTTAAAAGATATGAAAAAAGCTGTTGAGCGGATTTACACAGCAATCTGCAATAAAGAGAAAATTTTGATATTTGGGGATTTTGATGCAGATGGAATAACAGCAACTGTTATTCTAAATGAGTTCTTAAACTATGTTGAGGCAGATGTATCGTGGTATATTCCTCATAGAATTAAAGAGGGCTACAGCCTGAAAACGCAGCATGTTGAGATGGCTGTCAAGCAAAAGTGCGATCTTATTATCACAGTTGATTGTGGTTCAGATAGTTATGAAGCAGTTAAAAGAGCGATAAGGGAAGATATTGATATTATTATCACTGATCATCATGAGATTAGAGGATTTCGTCCCCCAGCGTTTGCAGTTATTAACCCCAAAAGATCAGATTGTGATTCTGGCTTAGAACATCTTGCTGGTGTTGGAGTTGCCTTTTATTTGATAACAGCTTTACGAAGTTATCTAAGAGAAAAAGGATTTTGGGAAGATATTTGTGAACCAAAACTTATTGAATACACAGATCTTTTTGCAATTGGGACAATTGCAGATATGGTGCCGCTTAAAGCTGAAAACAGAATTCTTTCAAAGGCTGGCATATCATTAATCAAGAAGGGCAAACGTGCGGGGTTGAATTCGTTAATCAAAATTAGCGGCATTGACAAGACAAGTCTTAATTCTGACGATATTTCATTTAAGATTGCCCCAAGAATTAACGCTGCTGGTAGAATATCTCACTCTCGAATTTGTGTTGATCTTTTGTCTGAGAAAAAAAGTGCGAAAGCAGAGCAGACGGCATTTATTTTAGAAGAGCTTAATAAAAAGAGACAAGATATTGAAAAATGGATTATGGAAGATATTGAAAAACGAATCACCTTAAATCCAAATATTTTAAAAAAAGCCTCTATTGTAATGCAAGATAAATCTTGGAATGGTGGAGTTCTTGGTATTGTTGCTTCAAAGATTGCAAAAAAATATCTCTGTCCAGTTGTTCTTATATCAACAGCCTCAACTACAAATTCAAATATATCAACACCTGCCAACTTAAGCAACTCTTCTATTGTAGCACCAACCTTAAACTATGCTACTGGTTCATGTAGAAGTGTTGGAAACATTAATATTCATGAAGCTTTATCAAAATGCTCTGATTTGCTTGAAAACTTTGGTGGTCATTATATGGCTGCTGGAGTTTCAATCAAACCTGAAAATATTGAGAAATTTGCGGATCGTTTTGAAAATGAGATTTTGAATATAATTGCCATAAATAATCTAAATTTGACTTCTGAAATTGTAATTGACGCAACTCTTAATATTGATGAGATTACTGAAAAGTTAGTTGATGAGATAGAGAGTTTAAGACCCTATGGCACAGGCAATCTTGAGCCTCTTTTTTGCTGCTCTGATCTTAAAGTTGTCTCATCTTTTATGATCGTTTCAAAACATCGAAAAATGATTTTAGAACAGATAGATAAAGAGGAATGTGAAGATAACACTATATCAATTGGCAGTTCTGATAATAGAGAGAGCTTTCATAATATAAAAATTAGAGGCAGCAAGACAATTGAGGCGATGCAATTTAATGTGCCGCATAACTCAGAAATATTGCATAATCAATCAATATCTATATCAAAATCAACAACTCCAGAAGCATCAGCAACTCCAGAATACTTTAAAAATATTGCTTTTAAGGTTAAATTAAATAGGTTCAGCGGTAAAAATAACCCCCAGATATTTATTGAACACACATGATTTTTATCTTGAAATAACCCCTTGTTTACGCTTATAATCCTATTGAATCAAACCGAATTCAGCTGCATTGAGTTAAATTTGAATTTAACTTGTTTTTGGCTTAATATTTTTGAATTTGAAGTTTCTTTAATTTTTTTAAGGACAGATTTTATGGGCAAAACATTTCACGTAGGAAACAGAGAAGCAACACTGTTGTCGAAAATTGAATCATCAAAAGAGAGGGAACGATACAGGTCTATTCATGTTGTCAGAGATAATGTGGATATGTTTAGCAATAAAGTCTCTATGAAACTTGTGGAAGATGGACTTATTGAGACTGTAAGTAAGAATACAATACAAGATCAGATTGCAAAAGCTATTGATACCCTTTGCAAGGCTGAAGACTTTGATATTGACTTTCAAATTGCCCCTTTCAGGGCAATAGTACAAAATCCTAATATCGTTTCACTTTACCTTACCGCTTTTGTTGTAGAGAAGCTCATCAACCACAAGGATGTTATTGAGATTTACGGAAGTGATGAGGATATTTATTTTTGCATAAATAAAATAACAACCCAATTTCTTGCAGGATAGCAGCAAACAATACACCTAAGTTGTTGTGAAGACTTAGGTGAAGCTATTTTTTCCATCCTCCAAGCAGGTGAAGGTGAAGATGGAATATCTCTTGTCCGCCACCCTTCTCCACATTAAATCCCACTTTGTAACCAGATTCATTAACACCTTGCTCTTTTGCCATCTTTTTTGCAACAATGAACATACTGCCAACAAGCTCTTTATCTTGCTCTTGAAGATCATTTATACTTCTTATGTGTCTTTTAGGAATAATCAGAAGATGAACAGGTGCATGAGGATTTATGTCTTTAATCACAATAAAATCATCATCTTCATAAAGAAAGTTAGATGGAATTTCACGAGCTGCTATTTTGCAAAAAATACAATCGTTAACCATTATTTTTACTCCTTAATCTGTTAAGTCAGTTAAATTTGTTATCGCCGAGAGCTTGAGCTCAACGGCTAAAAAAGCTAATTTGAAATGTTTTTTAACTTAAAATTCAGGATAATATGTCTTATCCAAAGCCTGATCTAAAATATATGGACAACTTTGTGGAAAATCAGATTCAAGAAGACCTGTTTCTAAAGCCGCATACTCAACAGCGTCAGAATATGCATCATTTATTTTATCTTCAATTTGATATTTGAGGCTGGGACTTGTTTTTAGTAGCGATTTAATCTGACTTCTCTGCTCAATAATTGTACCTTTCCAACTGCTTGAACGGCGATCAGGCTGAAACTGCCATTTAAGAAGATGGATAAATAATATTTTAAGCCTGTTTACAAGTTCACGATGTTGGCTTTTACTCATACCCTCCAACTCCTCAGCAATGTTTTCAACATCAATCTCAGAGACTCTGCCACTTCTTAAGAGGTTTATATTATGACAAAGCCATGAGTAGAAATCTTGATTATATTCAATTGATAGGTTGGTCATAAAAATTCCTTAATTTAAGAAAGAATGATAAAAATATAGCCTACTCCATTTAAACATCTAATAATTATAACATCTCT
>JADFXA010000262.1 GCA_015233755.1 Desulfamplus sp.
TATATACCAGCAAGCTGCCAGATCCTGATATGGTGATAAGAACAAGTGGAGAGATGAGGTTGAGTAATTTTCTTCTCTGGCAATCTGGTTATTCAGAACTTTTTTTCACTCAAACACTGTGGCCCGACTTTACCGAACAAGAGTTCGTTGAGATGGTTAAAGATTACCAAAATCGGGACCGCAGATTTGGAAAGGTTGTATGCTCCTCAAACGATTGTTCACAGCATTAGTTTTAATCCCAGTTTTAATTCTGATTTTACTTAAAGGCACTCCCGTTGCCTTTACCTTTCTTGTGTTAATAATATCTCTTGTGAGTATTACAGAATATTTCAGAATTATATCTCCTTTAAATCCTGCTCCATTAAAAGTTCAATCTATCTGTTATATCTTCTCTATTCTAATTATAATGGCTGCCAATAAAGACTCACTCTCAATGATGCTTCTATTTCTGACCTTTAATCTAATTGCCATGTCAATTGTAGTGGTTGTTAAATTCAAATCCGATTCATCAATTCTTGACTCTTTATTAGGTGAAATACAAGGGGTTATATATATTCCTCTTTTCCTATCATTTTTGATTTTGCTTAGAAACACCCCTAATGGTGGTCATTTTGTTCTCTGGTTATGGATTATTATTGGAGTTAGCGACACTGGAGCCTACTATGTAGGCTCTAATTTTGGCAAACGTCCTCTTGCAAAACATGTAAGCCCTAAAAAAACCGTAGAAGGTGCTTTAGGCGGACTTGGTGCCGCAGCGTTAGCTGGTCTTATCTATGGCTCAATATTTATTGATAATCTATCTTTTTTAATGGCAATTTTATTTTCCTTTGTTACTGCCGCTTCTGGTCAAATTGGAGATCTTTTTGAATCTGTATTAAAAAGATCAAGTGGAATAAAAGATTCTGGAACAATACTTCCCGGACATGGTGGTGTGCTTGACAGAGTAGATGGGCTTATTTTTGCAGCACCTGTTGCATATCTGTTCAAGGCCTTTATTTTATGATTAAAATTGATACGCCTTACGATGTAAATCAAGTAAAAACAATTTACTCCTATAGAGAATCTGAAGCTGTAAGAGTTTGCGATATAAAGAGAGTATCCATACTTGGCTCAACTGGCTCTATTGGTAGAAATGCTCTTGATATTGCTTTAATGCACCCTGAGAAATTTAAAATAACGGTTCTTGCTGCTGGAAATAATGTTAATCTTCTTGCAGAGCAGATAAAAATTTTCAAACCTGAGATTGCTGTTGTTTTAAATGAAAGAAAGGCGGATGAATTAAAATCTATTTTACCATCAAACAGTGGAATTGAAATTTACTGGGGAGATGAAGGATATAAATTAGCGGCATCACACAAAAGTGTTGATGCCGTTTTGCTTGCTATGGTTGGAGCTGCTGGGCTTATGCCAGCACTTGCTGCAATAGATGCACAAAAACATATTGCCCTTGCCAATAAAGAGACGTTAGTTATGGCAGGAGAGCTTGTAATGGCAAAAGCTGCGGAAAAAGGGGTTAAAATCTATCCTGTTGACAGCGAACATAGTGCTATTTTCCAATGTATTGGAGAAAAGGTAGGGCAACATTTTTACGCAAATATGGATGAAAATAACTTTAATAATAGTTCTAATAATCCAAATAAAAAAAATAATAATTACGTAAAAAAAATCTTTCTTACAGCTTCAGGTGGACCATTTAGAAACACACCATTTGAGAAATTCAAAGATATAAAACCAGAACATGCCTTGAACCACCCAACATGGAATATGGGAAGTAAAATCACAATTGATTCAGCAACCTTGATGAACAAGGCTCTTGAGATTGTTGAGGCTGTCCGTCTTTTTAATGTGCCAGTTTCTGATATTGAAGTTATTGTTCACCCTCAAAGCATTGTACACTCAATGGTGGGTTTTAATGACGGATCAATTATTGCCCAGATGGGTCTTCCTGATATGAAATCTGCCATATCTTACGCTTTATCATACCCTGAACGTCTTGACCTAAAAATTGACTTTCCAGATTTTGCAACATTGGGTCATCTTATCTTTGAAAAGCCTGATATAAGTAAATTTCCATCTCTTGAATTTGCAGTTGAAGCGTGTAAACAAGGCGGAACTCTTCCAGCAGTTATGAATGCTGCAAATGAGATTGCGGTTAATGCATTTTTAAACAATGAGATTGATTTTCCAAAAATATTTACCATAATTGAAAAAACAATGAAAATGCACCGCAATATTGAGAGACATGAAGATATTATTAAAGAATCAGAACGAAATACAATTAGTTATACTCTTGATGATGTGATCAATGCAGATAAATGGGCAAGAGAGACAGCTACTTCGCTTAAGTTTTGACGGTATAAAAATACCTTTGCCAAGTATAAATTCAGGATTCAGAAATTATGTTATCTCACAAATGTTCTACTTCTGATATTGTTAAATCATTAGGGCTTGTATTCGGAGACATCGGCACAAGCCCAATTTATACCTTTACAGTTATCTTCCTTATTACAATACGATCTGAAGACAATATAATAGGGGTTTTGTCCCTTATTATATGGACGCTGATTTTACTTGTAACCGTACAATATGCTTGGCTTGCCATGAGTCTTGGAAAGAATGGTGAAGGAGGAACAATTGTTTTAAGAGAAATCCTTGTCCCATTACTCAAATCAAGCAGGCAGATTGCGGTAGTTACAATGATTTCCTATATAGGGATTTCACTGATTATAGGAGATGGAGTAATAACCCCTGCGATCAGTATTTTGAGTGCTGTGGAGGGGTTACTTCTTATCCCAGGATTTGAAAATTTCAATCAAGACATACTGATTTTAATTGCAGGGCTGATAGCCTTTATTCTATTTGCCTTTCAAAAAAAAGGGACAGAAAAGGTTGCGGGCACATTTGGACCTTTGATGGTTATCTGGTTTATTGCCCTAACTGTTTCAGGTATCGCATCAATTATCAATGCACCTTTTGTGTTCAAGGCTATTAATCCTTATTATGGAATAAAATTTTTAATCGAAGATGGTATTGCGGGTTTTTTTGTCCTTTCCGAAGTTACCTTATGTGCAACAGGTGGTGAAGCTCTTTATGCTGATATGGGGCACCTTGGCAGAGAACCTATTGTAAAAGCATGGTATTTAGTATTTGTGGCATTATTTTTAAACTATCTTGGACAGGGTGCTTTTCTTATAAAACATATTCAAGCAAAAAATGTATTGTTTGCTATGGTGTTTAAGCAGGCAGCAATTTTTTATGTTCCTTTCCTCATACTCAGCATTACAGCAACTGTTGTAGCATCTCAAGCCATGATAAGTGGAATGTTCTCAATTGTGTATCAAGGAATCACCACCAGGATAATGCCCATGTTGAAAATTGAATACACGTCCAAGGAGAGAAGCTCCCAGATATATATAGGGTTTGTAAACTGGTTTTTATTTATAGCTGTTATTTATATCATGATAAAATTTCGTCAATCGAGTAATCTTGCTTCAGCTTATGGATTATCGGTTACCGGCACCATGACAATCACAGGGGTTATGAT
>JADFXA010000263.1 GCA_015233755.1 Desulfamplus sp.
AAAGCATCGCCTGGACTTCATATACTTGCGGTTCATATACCTTTAAATGCTTGCAATGTATGCAAAGAGACTGGTTATGAGATGTTTGATAGAGCTATCCATAGCAATAAAAAATATGATAAAATTTTTCTCCAAGATAGACCTAAAGATTCATATATTGTCAGGTAATAAATTATAATTTTTAAGAGTTTGACAATTTTATAAAAGTTGTCAAACTCATGCCTGAGAACTATAAAATAACAATCTGCATTAATAAATTATCAACTCCACCAACAATACAATCGTAATCAGGTCAAATATGTTAAAGCACCTTGCAAAACGTTCGGAGATGATCCGTGCAATAAGAGAGTTTTTCTACAACAATGGTTATCTTGAGGTAGACACCCCAATTAGAATTCCCAACCCAATTCCAGAAGAGCATATTGAACCATTTGAATCTGAAGGTTGGTATCTTCAATCTTCTCCTGAAATCTGCATGAAAAGGCTTGCTGCGCGTGGTTATGGAAAAATATTTCAGATATGCAAATGTTTTAGAAAAGATGAGCGAGGTGATCGTCATTTGACAGAGCTTACAATGGCTGAATGGTATAGAAAAGATTACTCATACATTGAGCTTATGGAAGAGTGCAAAGATATGATAAGGTATGTTGCTCATCAGTTAATATCTAAACAAGATAAAAAACAGATGGAATCAGAAAATTTAGATGAGTTAAAAGAAGAGTTATTTATTGAGTATGGCAATTACAGTATATTCATTAACTCTCCTTGGCAGCATATTACAGTTAGTGAGGCATTTGAAAAATATGGCAGCATGACAATGGAAGAGGCAGAAGCAAATGGCTGTTTTGATGAGATAATGTCTTTTGAGATTGAACCACGCCTTGGTTTAGAAGTGCCAACATTTATATACGATTATCCTGCTTCAATGGCATCTTTAGCAAAGATAAAACCTAACAATATTAAGTCGGATAAGAGTGGTAATCTTTTGCCAGAAAAAAAGAGCTTTGCAGAGAGATTTGAATTATACATTGCAGGTATTGAACTTGCTAACGGATTTTCAGAACTCAACGATCCCGTTGAGCAGAGAGAAAGGCTTTTAAAAGTTATTAAAAACAGTTCTAAAGATAAAAAAAATATGCAAATACCTGAAAAATTTATCCAAGATTTGGCAAAACTTCCAAAAACTGCTGGCATAGCACTTGGAGTTGATAGACTTGCTATGATATTTACTAACTCATCATCAATTGATGATGTAGTAGCGTTTACATCAGAGGAACTTTAGTGTAGATGGTACTCTACCAAAAGGCTATTTGATTATTTAAAACATAGATATACTTCAATTTATGACCTTTCAGAGTATATATTACGATGCCAAACTAAAAAGAAATAAGAGGTTGAGATATTAAAATTTTGAAAAAAAGTAATAAAGAGTCAAACATTATTAATTATGGGATTAACCAAATTCATAATAGATTAATTGAGCATGATAGAGGGTTTACATTAATAGAGCTAATGGTTGTGGTTGTAATACTTGGAATTTTAGCAAGTCTTATTGTACCAAGATTGATGGGCAGAACAGACGAAGCAAGAGTTGTAAAGGCAAAAGTTGATATTTCTGCTATTGCAACAGGATTAAAACTTTATAGACTTGATAATGGTAACTATCCGACGACCGAACAAGGATTGCTTGCACTTATTGAAGAGCCTAAAACAGAACCTTTACCACGTAAATGGCATAAAGATGGCTACCTTGACATGAAGCAAATACCTAAAGACCCTTGGGATAAAGAGTATATCTATTTAAGTCCGGGTCTTCATAACGAGTATGATATTATCTCCTATGGTGCTGACGGAGTTCCTGAAGGTGAAGGTAATGACGCTGACATCAAAAGCTGGGAACTTGAATAGAGTTTCTAATTCTGGATTTACTCTGATTGAATTGATTGTTGTGCTTGCTGTAATGGGGAGTGTGCTTTTTATTACCTTGCCCAAATTTAGGACACTTACATTTGATGATACCAGTGAAAGGGGGCTTAATATTCTTCTCAATACTGTTAAAGACCTAAAAAAAAAAGCTCTCTCTGATGGTATGGATTACATACTCCATCTTGATGTTGTGAAATCTGTGATGTGGGTTACCTCTGCTTCTATTATGTCGGAAGCTGGAAATGCGAAAGCTGTAAATAGGGTAGGGCAGCAAAAGATGGTTAATACTACTAAATCACAGCACAACATGATGGTGAATTCTAAATCTGACCAGATTGATAATATAGATAATAAAAAGGCTAAAGAAAACGCAACGCCTCTGCCAGACTCTGTTTATATCACAGGTGTTGAAATTTATGGATTGTCTAATAGTCAACCGCAAGAGGAATATCAAATCAGATTCAGCGGGCAAGGATATTGTGATATGGCAATTATTCATTTAAAAGAGCGTGAAAGCGGAGAAGAGATAGAGATGGTTATTGAGCCTTTTTTAAATAGTGCAAAAATTATTAGAAAACATATCTCTTTTGATCAATGCAGGTAATTCATTAAAATAGCTGCACATAGTAAATACATGCAAAAGCATCATAAAATTAAAGGTTTTACACTTCTTGAAATTATGGTCAGTATATCTATTCTTGCTCTTGTACTTGTCTCGGTCTTTAAAATCCAATCAGCTATAATCCGCCTCTCTATTGCAGGAGAGTTCTACTCTACAGCATCACATCTTGCCAGACAAAAACTTGCTGATATCGAGCAAGAGATTCGCGACCCCTCTATGGTAAATGAAATTTCTACAAAAGAGCTTTCAGGAGATTTTGGAGATGATTTTCCAGATTATAAATGGAGATGTGCGATTAATAACCTTGATCTATCAAATTCAGAGATTCCAGAAGAGGTTATAAAAAAAGGAGACCTACAAAAATTAAAGAAGATAAAAATTGAAATTTCGTATAAAGATGAGTTCTCCTTTAATATCTCCTCTTGGAGATTTGTCCAAAATGATTGAAACAGAAGAAGTAAAACCAACTGGTTTTACCCTTTTTGAGATTCTGGTGGCAGTGATGATTTTTGGAATCATCATGCTTACCATATTTTCTTCATTTCGCTCATTTGTAAAATCATCATACTTTATAAAAGATAATATTACCGCATCAGAAATAATTGGCTCTATTTCAAATGTTGTTGTTAAGGATTTCATCTCTTTAAGAATATCTCTACCTCCAGAATATTCAAAAAAACTCTCCTCAGATTCTACACATTCAACTTCAAGTAATTTTACAGATTCAAATTCAGCTAATGGAAAATTAGATTCAATATCTTCATCTTCATTGTTTGATAACAGTGATGATAAAGATAAATTTAGATTTTTTGGCGATGAAACCGCTGTAGAAGGAGAGATGTTTTCAAGAGTAAGATTTGCCTCACTCGCTCATATTGCATTTGGCATTAGGACAACTCCAAATGAATTATCTATATCTGAATCTAAATCTTCAACAATTGAGTCTAATAAACCTTCTGGAGTTGCTCGTATTCTCTATTATGTTCGCCCA
>JADFXA010000264.1 GCA_015233755.1 Desulfamplus sp.
AACGGGAATAAAGTTAGCTTTTATATATGCTGACTAAACTTATGACCGAGAGCAATAATATTAAATGCCTTGTTCCTTTTAATATTTCTAATTTTAGCAAGGTTTATTTCAACCATATACGCAATATGAGGAGAGCACAAATTAATGGAATATTTCGTTGTAATTAGTTCAATATGTGGTGCTGCCTTTGGAGCTGGTACTGCATATTGGCTTACCATAAAACAGTTAAAATACCGCTTAGAAGAGGCCACTAAAGAAGAGTTTCGTATTATTGAAGATGCAAGAAAAAAAGCTGAAACTCTTATAAAAGATGCTCAACTTGAAGCCAAAAGTCGTCTTCTTGAGATGAAAAGTGCTTTTGACAGTGAGACAGGAGAGGCAAGAGCAGAGCTTAAAAAAGAGGAGCGCCGTCTTCTACAACGAATCGAAAATATTGATAAACGTCAGGATCAATTCCAAAAAAGGGAAATTGAGTTTCAATCAAAGGAAAAGGAGTTAAATATCCGTATTGAAACATTGACTGCTAAGGAACAGGAGTATCTACAATTACTTGATGAAACCAAGAAAGAGTTAGAAAAGATTTCAGGATTAACCTCTGATCAGGCAAAAGAGATACTTATGAAGAGTATGGAAAATGAAGCTCGACATGAAGGAGCAATGCTTGTTAAAAGAATTACCAGTGAAGCTAAAGAGCGAGCAGATAAAGAGGCAAAAAAGATTATTTCTACAGCTATTCAAAGATATGCAGGCGATTTTGTAGCTGAACGGACAGTATCAGTTGTCCAGCTACCAGGTGATGATATGAAAGGTAGAATTATTGGTAGAGAGGGCAGAAACATCAGGGCACTTGAAGCAGCAACAGGAATTGATTTAATTATTGATGATACGCCCGAAGCAGTTATATTGTCTGGTTTTAATCCTGTAAGAAGGGAGATCGCAAGGTTATCACTAACTCGTCTTATATCTGATGGAAGAATTCATCCAGCAAGAATTGAAGATGTTGTTGCAAGAGTTACTGAAGAGGTCGAGATAATTATAAAAGAGGCTGGAGAACAAGCAGCTTTTGATCTTGGTGTACATGGTATTAATAGTGAGCTGATTAAAGTTTTGGGCCAACTTAAGTTCCGAACAAGCTATGCCCAAAATGTCCTCCAGCACTCTGTTGAAGTTGCATTTTTAGCTGGAGTTATGGCTGCCGAACTTGGGCTTAATATCAAACTTGCTAAACGTATGGGGCTTCTACATGATATAGGAAAGGCAATTGACCATGAAGTTGATGGGCCTCACGCCCTAATTGGTTCCAAACTTGCAAAAAAACATGGAGAATCTGATGCCGTAGTAAATGCAATTGCTTCCCACCATGAAGATAAAATGCCCGAGAGTGTTTATGACTATATAGTTCAGGCTGCTGATGCACTATCAGGAGCAAGACCAGGTGCAAGGAAGGAAACTTTAGAAAATTACATAAAACGCCTTGAGGAGTTAGAAGGAGTTGCAAATTCTTTTGAAGGTGTTTCAAATACCTATGCAATACAGGCGGGCAGAGAGATTAGAGTGCTTGTTGAAAGTGATAAAATTTCTGATACAGATTCGGTTTTATTGAGTAGAGATATTGCACAAAAGATTGAAGCAACTCTAACATTTCCAGGCCAAATAAAGGTTGTTGTAATAAGAGAGACTCGAGCAGTTGAATACACAAACAAATAACGAGACAGTTGGATAAAATTGAACAACTTAAAAGTTATAAAATCATAATATGGTTTGATTTTATAAGGAGTTAAATTAAATGAATATCCTTGACATATTGAAAGAGCGTGGGTTTATTGAAGCCGTTACTCATGAAGAAGAGTTAAGAGATTATCTTAATAATAAATCAACTTGCTATATTGGATTTGATCCTACAGCATCAAGTCTTCATGTGGGAAGTCTTGTCTGTATCATGGCATTGGCACACATGCAACGAATGGGACACCGTCCCATAGCATTAGTGGGCGGTGGAACAGGATTAATTGGCGATCCAAGTGGTAAGACAGAAATGCGTAAAGTTATTACTCAAGAGCAGATTGATGAAAATAAAGATGGAATAAAAAAACAACTTTCAAAATTTCTTAACTTTGCAGATGGTAAGGCGCTGTTGCTTGATAATGCTGATTGGTTGACTTCCCTACATTATATTCCATTTTTGCGAGACATTGGCCGTCATTTCAGTGTAAATCGCATGATTAAAGCTGAAAGCTATAAAATGCGTATTGATTCAGAAGAGGGTTTAAGTTTTATTGAGTTTAATTATATGCTTCTACAAGCTTATGATTTTATGGAACTTTCGAAAAGATATGACTGTATGCTTCAGATGGGTGGTAGTGATCAGTGGGGTAATATTGTTGCTGGAATTGATTTAGTCAGAAGAACTCAACAGAAAAGTGCTTTTGGTATCACATTTCCTCTTATTACAACAAGTAGTGGTATCAAAATGGGAAAAACACATAAAGGTGCTGTATGGCTTGATCCTGAAAGAACCTCTCCTTATGAATACTATCAATTCTGGATAAATACCGATGATGCTGATGTAATGCGATTTCTCTTGCTTTTCACATTTTTACCCATGGAAGAGATTTTCAAAGTTGAGCAACTCGAGGGTTCGGAAATAAATACAGCAAAAGCTATTTTAGCTTTTGAAGCAACTACGATTGCCCATGGAAGAAATGCTGCTTTAGATTCTTTCGAAGCAACTGTTAGTATGTTTGGCCGCCCTAATATTTCTAACATGCTCATGCCGTCAAGCTCAATACCAAGAAAATGTGAATTAGAAAAACTTGAATCTAATGGAGTTCCTTTCTCTGAATGCAATATAGATTTAATTCAAAATGAAGAACTTACACCCGTTGAGCTTTTTATAATGTCAGGGCTTGTGCAATCTAAAAGTGAAGCCAAACGTCTTATTGGTCAAGGTGGTGCTTATATAAATGGTAAAAGAGTCGATTTGTTTGACCAAAAGATAACTTCTATAGATATCAGTAACGGAGCTATTCTCCTTAGAGCAGGAAAAAAGAAATTTCATAAAGTAATCATAGTACCAGCCTCCTAATAAAATAAAAATGATATGTGAATATAAAAAAATGCTTGACAGCTAAAATGGTTTTAGATATAAGTTTCCCCCGTTTGTAGCGAATTTGTTTTGTTAGAAAATATTAAACAAAATAGCAAAAAAATTGATCTTTGAAAACTGGTTAGTGATTATTGTTTTAGGAAGTATTTAAGAAGATAATCTATATTTTAAATTATCTTAAATTTTTTAGATAGTTTTAAGAATCTTGTCTAAATATTTTATAGATATAGAGGTATAGGATTGAAAAGAGTTTAGAAAAAACTGTAGAGTTTGATTCTGGCTCAGAATGAACGCTGGCGGCGTGCTTAACACATGCAAGTCGAACGAGAAAGGTGGTGCTTGCACCGCCGAGTAGAGTGGCGCACGGGTGAGTAACGAGTAGATAATCTACCTTTGAATCAGGGATAACTATG
>JADFXA010000265.1 GCA_015233755.1 Desulfamplus sp.
AAGTGTCAAGTGTCAGCAGCTTTATATTTTATAGCCAAACAATGTAAAATTTTTGTCAAAATATCCTTATCTCCCTATACAAAATAATCATATTCATATACTCTCCCTATAAACTTTAGCGTTGGTTATATAGCCTAAAATTTAAGGGAGTGCAATGAGAAGAGATAACGGCCAAATGACACTTGACACTTCCAAAAATTAGATTGGTCCCAATATTGTAGAAGAGAAACCAAGAAGCACTGACATTGAAATACAGGGGATTTGTGAGATATGGGGGATTGTTTGCCACAAGATCATTCGATAGCCATAATTGGTATGGGAGCTATTTTCCCGAAATCTAACGGAACTAAAGCCTACTGGAGTTTAATTTTCAATGGTGAAGATGCCATCACCGACATTCCTGAAGATAGCCACTGGTCGCTAAAAGATTACTTTGATGATAATCCGGCTGCTCCTGACCATACCTACTGCAAACGAGGCGGATTTATTCCAAAAATCAACTTTGACCCAGCAAAGTACAGCTTTCCACCAAACAACCTTGAAGCTACAGACACTTCTCAACTTTTGGGGTTGATGGTTGCTGAAATGGCTCTTATAGATGCTGGTTATCCATCTTCTTACAGCCATCTGAGAACAAGCGTTATTTTGGGTGTTACTGGAACTCAAGAGCTTGTTATCCCGCTTGGAGCAAGGCTCTATCACCCTCTATGGAAAAAAGCTCTTCAAGAGTCTGGTATAACAGGCGAAAAACATGATGAAATTATTGAGCGGATTTCTGCAAGTTTTCCAAAGTGGCAAGAGAACTCATTTCCCGGACTTCTTGGAAATGTAGTTGCTGGAAGAATTGCCAACCGCCTCAATTTAGGCGGCACAAACACGGTTGTTGATGCTGCTTGTGCAAGTTCGTTGAGTGCAATCCACACAGCTTGTTTAGATCTTCTATCTGGAAGGTGTGACCTATCTATCAGCGGCGGTGTCGATTGTTTGAATGATATATTTATGCACATGTGCTTTTCCAAAACTGGTGTTCTTTCGCACACAAGCGATGCTAAACCATTTTCAAAAGAGGCTGATGGAACAGTTCTTGGTGAAGGTATTGGCATGGTTGTATTAAAACGGCTTGGAGATGCAGAACGTGATAATGATAAAATTTACGCTGTCATAAGAGGAATAGGAACATCAAGCGATGGGAAAACAGGTGGAATATATGCTCCTGACGCTGGCGGACAGTTAAGAGCTTTAAAGTCTGCATATAGTCAAGCTGGAATTGACCCTTCAACAGTTGAACTATTTGAAGCTCATGGAACTGGAACGCGTGTCGGCGATAAAATCGAACTTACTGCCCTAAAATCTCTCATAACTACTAATACTCAAGATTTTAATAGCGATAAAAATAATAGCTGCTCTAATCATGATTCTATTTCTGAAGCAGGCAGCTTTCGTAAAAACCACGCTGCTGTTGGCTCTGTTAAATCTATGATTGGGCATGCTAAAGCTGCTGCTGGTGCTGCTGGTCTTATCAAGGGGGTGTTAAGCCTTTACCACAAAGTCATTCCACCCACGCTTAAAGCTGAAAACCCTGACCCTGAAATTGATATAATCAACTCCCCATTTTATCTAAACTCCCTTTCAAAACCGTGGGTTAAACCTGAAGAACACCCAAGAAGGTGTGGAGTTAGCGCTTTTGGATTTGGTGGCAGCAATTTTCACGTAGTTCTTGAGGAATACAGACAAAATAAAGAGCATGTTTCTTGGGACGCCACTGTTCAGATTGCAGCATTTTCAGGAAATACTATAGAAGAATTAAAAGAGAATGTCCTAAAATTTAAAGACGCAATTAACGGTTTAGATTCTGGAAAATCATTGGCTGGAGCAACATTAGATTGCAGCGAAAAAGCTCATAATATAGCGTGGGAGTGTCAAAATTTAAGAAGAAATTTTTCATCGTCTGCTTTGCATAGACTTTTGATTGTAATAACGGCTCAAGATAATCCAGAAAAAAAAGCTATAGAGGCTCTTGATTACCTTGATTCACAAATATTTAAACGGGGTTTATCGGCATCTCAATCTAACGATAAAGATATAAGTGGAATATATTATGGTTATGGTGAAAATAAGACACAAACCGCATTCCTATTTCCGGGACAGGGAAGCCAATATGTCGGCATGGGCAGAGAGCTGATTTCTATCTTCCCCGAAGCTCTTGAGGTACTTGAATCAGCCGAAAAGCTGTTTGGAAAAATTAACAACCAGAAAGGAAAGCTGCAAGATTATATTTTCCCACCTCCATTGTATGCTCAAGATGAAAAAAAATCAGAAGATAATTTAAGAAGCACGGATATTGCCCAACCTTCAATTGGGGCGGTTAGCCTTGCTATGGCAAAGGTTCTTGCAAGATTTGGCATCAAACCCGATGCTGTTTGTGGTCATAGTTTTGGAGAGTTGACAGCTCTTTGTGCCGCAAATTGGATAGATGATGAAACCTTCTTTAAATTGGCATCTGAAAGAGGAAAATTGATGGCAAACGCAGCACTTCAAGGAAATGATGCTGGAACTATGTTTGCCGTGAAAGCATCATTAAACGAGATTGATGATCTTATAAAATCGGAGAATCTTGATCTGGTTGTTGCAAACATCAATAGTCCAAATCAGGTGGTTTTATCTGGCAGAACTGATGAAATCAACAAAGCTGTAAAAATATGTAAATCCAAGAAACTAAGAGGTGTAAAGCTCACAGTTGCAGCAGCTTTTCACAGCACTCTTGTTGAAAATGCTGTTGAGCCTTTTAAAAAAGTTGTGGATAAAATTGATATAAATTTTTCAAATAACACAGATAGAAAGATAGATGTTTTTTCCAACACTACAGGGGAAAAGTATCCAAAAGATTTAGAGAAAATAAAGGCTCTTCTTGGAGAACAGCTTATAAATCCTGTCCATTTTATGAAAAATATTGAGTCAATGTTAGATAACAATATCACAACCTTTATTGAAGTTGGTCCAAAAACCGTTCTAACAGGTCTTACACGCTCTATTTTAGAAGGCAAAGCTGATAACAATGCTATTTGTCTTTCAATGGATTTATCTGCTGGCAAGAAAAGGGCGATTGAAGATTTAGCCTATCTTATATGCTCTCTTGCTGCTTCTGGTTTTGAAGTATCTCTTGACCAATGGGAAGATAGAGTTGAAGAGCCAGCAAAAAAGGTTATGAGAATCCCCTTAACTGGTGCGAATGTAAAGCCTAAACATCAAGAAAATATAAAATCTAAACTGCAAGAAAAAATGGA
This sequence comes from Desulfamplus sp., assembly GCA_015233755.1. Taxonomy (GTDB): domain Bacteria; phylum Desulfobacterota; class Desulfobacteria; order Desulfobacterales; family Desulfobacteraceae; genus Desulfamplus. The sequence goes on from JADFXA010000265.1 coordinate 3,285, forward strand.
AGCTAAACCTAAAGAAGAGATAAAACCTAAACTTCAAGAAAATGCAGCTATTAAGAGTTTAGAATCAAAATACTTACATCAGACACAACAAATTTATATAAAAAAGAGTAATAGCAAACAGGAAAAAGGAGTTGTTATGGATAGAAAATATAACCCTGTAGAGAGTCGCAGCATTGCGTCTCATATTTCAGAAACTCAGCCATCGTCAATAAATCACCAACCATCAACAACGAAT
>JADFXA010000266.1 GCA_015233755.1 Desulfamplus sp.
ATTTTGACAAAAAGAGATACCCATCTGAAGAGCTTGAAAACGAGTTGGAGAGCAAAAAGACAACCTTGATTGCAAATCTTTCAGATGACAATAAAACTCTTCTGAAATTAAGCAAAGATGAGCTGCTGCGTGAAAGAGATAAACTTCACTCTGACATTGAAGCGCTTGAAAACAAAAACCATCTCTCATCAAGAAGGCTAAATGATCTTAAATTCGGGATCACAGAGAAGCAAAGAGAGAAACAGCGTGCTGAACAGACATCAGAAGGAGAGAACCGAACTCTTTTGAAGCTGCTTACAGAAGAGAGCAGCCTTACAAATGAAATTGAATTCTACAATTCTGAAAAACAAGAGATTGCAGAGCTTTTGGAAAACATTACAGCAAAAATGGAGTTGAGCATCCGTGCTGTGGAGAAATCTGTTAAAGACATCGGTTTTATAAGAGGCGAAACTGGTGCGTTGATAGATAAAGTAAGCAGACTTGAAAGTGATATTCCAGAAAAAAGCTCCAATATTGAAGGGCTTGATGATTCAATATATGGAGCAATTAAAGCACTTAAGGAGCTTTACACAAAAATGCACAGCATGGAAAAATCTGCAAAAGCCCACTATTACAATATTAAGGGAGAATTAAGAGGTCGTCATGGCAACAGTTGATTTGAAAAACAGAGAAGAGGATTACAGAGAGACTGAATTTGCAGAACAATTCAGAGTTATGGAGAGTATTTCAAAAATTGATATGCAGGTTAAAGATGTTTTGAAAAAAGGTGCTGCCAAATCTCAGTCTGTTTTAGAGTTCCCCAAAATAAAAGAGCTTGAGCTTCTTAAAAAAGGTATGTATTCGATTGACCTTGAAAAGACAATCAATGATATGTTTCAAGTGATGAAAAATATGGAATCACAACTTAAGAGTGTTCTTTCCATAAATTCTTCCCTTGAAAAGGATCTCAAGGACTCCAAAGAGATTATATCAAGCCTTAACCAGAAAAACAGTTCCCTTGAAGAGGAAATTTCCAAAATAAAAGATGAGCTTCCTTCAAAAAGAGAACTCCAGATTGAGATTGATTACCATGTTGATGAACGAAATAAGGCTGAACTTGAAATTCGTGATTTAAAATCAAAAATAGATAAGCTGAAACAGAGTATAGATCGCAATCAGCATAAGGCAAGCAACTTAGAAGAACAAAGAAGCGATTTTTTGAACGAGATAAATTTCCTTGAGGCACGATTGAACGCAGACAGTGAAAACAGCAAAAAGTACCAAAGAGAGATAAGCGTATTAAAAGGCAAACTTATGGTAGGCGATGAGAAGATAAAGGCATTGCAAAGCGAGCTCAAAGATGCTGTTGATGAAAAATATAGGTTGATGAATGAGCTTAAAGCATCAAGAAGTGCTGTCAGAGAGCTTCATTCTGCTCTGACAGCTACAAAACTTCATGCAAAAAAGACATTTTATCAGTCAGCAGACCTTAACAGAGCTGATGCAGTATAACCTTTAAGATGGAAAAAATTATGGAAGAGGAACTGTTAATCAGAGATTCAGGGTCTGGTTATGAGGATTACAAAGAGAGACGGGACCTGCTTAAAGAGATTGAAGAGCTTAAAAAAATAAAACTCTTTTTAGATGAAGAGGATACAAGACTCAAAAGAGAGATTGATATTCTTTCAGGTGAGCTTGAAGGGATAGAGATTGCTATAGCTTCTGCAAATACTCATATTTTATCCTATGAAAAGAGGAAAAAAGAGTGTGGTAGAAATATTGAATTTCTAAAAAATAGAAAAGATGAACTTATAAAGGAAATTGATCAACTCCATTTAAAGGTTAAGGAGTTAAAAGCTGAAGAAAAATCAAGTGCAGCCCTTAATAAAAATCTGCATAATGAGCTGACCAATATTAACAGCGAGAAGTTAAGAGTAGTTAAACGTCTTGATATTGTAAAAAGCGGAATAAAAGCTATCTCAAGAGAACAGACAGAGAGAATTCCTAATTTAGAAGGTTGTGATTCTGTTTTAAAGCAAGTGTATAATGTTCTTAGAGAGACACAAGATAGAATGGAAGTCTCCGCAATTATGAAAAAAGGAGTATAAGCTTCGTAAAGCTCATAGATATGGCTAAATGTACTCCTGAAAAATTAGATGAGATGCTTAAATTTATAGAACATGATCTAAATCTGATAAACAGAACTTTTGAAATAATGTCCTCAAAAGAAGAGCTAAAGCTCTCAAAGGATATTAAATATCTTCTACTCGATAATATAGCAGAAAAGATAAGATTCGCATTTTATAATGTGAACAACAAAGAGGATATTTTATACCAGTATCTCTATAAAAATAACGGAGCCGCTGAAAAATCAGATTTACCTGATTCGTTTGATAATATCACGGGCGAGACAATAGCTTTTGATGTTTTCATTGATTTTACAGAAAACTTTTTGGCTTTAAAGAAAAATGAACGAGATCTGCTGCTTAATAATACTGAGTATGATTGGTTTGTTTAAACAATAAGAGTTGCTATAATGTTTGATATAAAACTTCACAAGCAGCAGCCTGTTAAAAAATATACAATATCAGTTTTAAAGGGAGAGTATTAATATGAATGTTGAAGCAATAGTTTCAGATGATGGAAAAACACTAACTATTAAGGTGATTGGAAAACTTGACATCACTTTGTATAAAAAATTTAGCGACTCTTATAAAGATAAAATTGATTCAGTTTCAAAAGTACTTATAGATTTCAGCGATGTCGAATACATTGATTCATCAGGTCTTGGAATGCTTCTTGTTCTAAGGGAACGTGCAGGAGGAGAAGATGGAGTAGTTGATATACTCAATCCTAACCCAAATGTTAAAAGAATCCTTGAGACAACAAATTTTCAACAATTATTTGACATCAAATAAAGATGTCTGTTCAGGTAATTATTTACTCTTCTGATAGAATAAGAGGAGGTATTGTAAAGGAAATTCTCAGACGCAATAATATAGAGACAGTTCTTTTAGAAAACATTATGGATGTGAAGAGTGAAATATCTTCACATCTACCAGCCGTTATTATCTTTGACACAAACAATTTTTTAAAAAATGAAGTCAAGTTTCTAAGGAGTTTTTTATCTTCACTTGGCAGCTGCTCTTTAATTCTTCTTGGTAATCCACTAATAACAAACTCCCTAAAAGGTTTTGAACAATTAAACCTGATACAACTACCCGATCCTCTTGATCCAGATAAGATTGCCTCAAAATCAATTGAAATTTTATATGGTATTCCCTTACAAGCTGGGGTAGATACACCCTTGCAATTTGGGATAAATGAATCCTTGCAAGCTGGAGTAGAAGATACTCACCCCAATGTTGAGATTGACGAGATTCAATCTCTTGAAAATGATTTAAAACAATACTTAAAACTTATAGATTAATGGCTTGCTTAGATTGATGATTAATAAAAATCGTGTCGAGATTGTTGCAGTAGTAGGACCAAAAGGCGGGGTTGGTAAAACTTCAATATCT
>JADFXA010000267.1 GCA_015233755.1 Desulfamplus sp.
AGAGTAAAGGCAATTTAGTAACTTGGTATTATAATGATTTGGGGATATCAAAAAATGTTAGCTCTATGTAATAACATTCGAAAATAATCAACAACAAAAAAATGGGGGTTAAAATGAGCGAGTCATTAGTTGTAATGGGTGTCATTTCAATAGTGGTTATTGTTCTGTTACTTAAAACAGCTGTTATAGTGCCTCAACGTTCTGAATTTATAATTGAACGTCTTGGTAGATACAGCAATTCTCTTGGGGCAGGTTTCCATATACTAATACCATTTTTTGATAAGGTTGCTTATAAAAGATCACTTAAAGAGGAGGTTCTTGATATTGCATCGCAAGAGTGTATCACAAGAGATAATGTATCTGTTGCAGTGGACGGAGTTTTATATATTCAGGTCATTGATAGTAAACTATCTGCTTATGGAATAGATGATTACAAACGTGCGGCAGCCCAGCTCGCCCAGACCTCGCTTCGTTCTGTAATTGGGCGTATTGAACTTGATAGAACCTTTGAAGAGCGGGAAACCTTAAACCAGCAAGTTGTTTCCGCAATAGATGAAGCAGCAGAGAATTGGGGAGTTAAAGTTCTTAGATATGAAATAAAAGATATTACTCCACCAAAAACTGTAATGGATGCTATGGAAAAGCAGATGCGGGCAGAGAGAGAAAAGCGGGCAGCAATTGCAACCTCAGAGGGCGACAGACAGTCAAGGATTAACCGTGCAGAGGGTTTAAAACGAGAAGCAATTGAGGTATCAGAAGGTGAAAAACAAAAAAGAATAAATGAAGCTGAAGGTCATGCAAAAGAGATTGAGCTTGTAGCCCTTGCAACGGCAGAAGGAATCAAAAAAGTTGCAGAAGCTTTACGTGTTGCGGGAGGTGATACAGCTGCTAACTTAAGAATAGCAGAAAAATATATTGAACAGTTTGGTAAACTTGCAAAAGAGAACAACACTATGATTATTCCATCTAATCTTGCAGATATATCTTCATTGGTTGCAGCCTCAATGTCTGTTCTTGGCGAAGTAAGACAAAAGAGAGCTTAGATGTAAAATGTAAGATAAATATAAACAAAGCTTAGCCTTGTTTATATATCGTTTAATCCAGATATTTTTATGATAATTATAATAAGAATAGCTTCATATAACATAACAAAATGTAAAGGAGGTGATTGTGAACAAACGAGAACAATTTATTGAGGAGATTAGTCAGGTTATACCGTTAGAAAAATATAAGCATGTTATTGAACTATGTTCTAATGAAACTGAGCATGGTAAAAGAAATCTTGTTTTTGATGCTCTTGTATTTGCCTTTAAGCACCATCAGGGACAAACCCGTAAATCAGGAGAACCATATATAAACCACCCAATTGCAGTTGCAGAGATCATTGCTGGAATTCTTGAATTAAAAGACCCTGAGCTTATTGCTGCGACTATTCTTCATGATATTGTGGAAGATGTTAGTTTTTTGACAACTTTTAATATTGAAAAAGAGTTTGGGAAAAATGTAGCTGCCTTTGTAGATGGATGCACAAAATTAAAAATGATGAGTCTTGACCAGAGTCTTAATAAAGATATGACCTACCAAAAGCTTGTTCTGATGGCAAGCGATCACCCTGAGATTCTCCTTATAAAGTTTGCAGATAGGATTCATAACCTTCAAACTATAGGCTCACTTAAAGAGTATAAGCGTCAACGTATTGCACAAGAGACAATTGAGGTTTATGGTCCACTTGCTGAAAAACTTGGACTATTTTCTTTAAAAAGAATTTTATTTGATCTCTCCATAAGACAGCGTTTTCCAAGTAAAAGTAAGAAGTTGCTCTCTATTTTGAGAAGTGAAGAAACCTCTGGAAAAATAAGCGAGGTTAAAGAGATGCTTGAAAGAGCCTTGAATATCTCATCAAAATCTCCTTCAACTTGTGAAAATAGCATTGAGTTACCAATCTTTAATTTTAACATTGAAGTCTCATCACGCCTAAAAAACCTTTATGCTTTCTACTCATTTGACAAAGGGACACTTGACATTTCAAATGCTGAGAATTTAGTTGATTTTACAGTAATATTGGATACAACAGATGCTCTACACTGCTATACAGCTATGGGTATGATAAACAAATTCTGTTCTCTTGTTCCTAAAACTATTCGAGACTACATTGCAAACCCCAAGATAAGTGGTTATCGCAGCCTCCATTTTCGAATTCTACACAAAGAGCGAAGATATCTTATAAAAATTAGAACAACAGAGATGGAGCGTGTCGCCCGTAAAGGTCTTCTCCTACATTGGAATGAACCCGAAAATACAATGGAATATAGACAAGCGATTACCGATATTTTAAAAAATATAGGAGAATATCAGGGAAATCCATCAAATAGAAAAAATATGATCCGCCAGTTGACGGAAGATGAGAAAATATTTGTTGTTACACCTAAAGGAGATATACAATACCTTCCAACAGGGAGCATTGTTCTTGATTTTGCATATAAAGTTCATAGCTGGCTTGGTGATAGATGTGATTATGCAAAAGTGAATAACAAAATAGTTAATAGAGGTCATATATTAAAAGATGGTGATATAATTGAGATTATAACATCAAGTGATCCAATTGAGATAAGTGCTGATATGGAGGGCAGATGCAAAACTCCAAAGGCAAGAGGTGCTGTAAATAGGCAGCTTCAAAAGAAACGAGATAGCTTTGCAAGAGATATTGGCAAAAGCATTATGACTCAGGCAATGGAGCCTCATGGTTTTATTGAAGAACTTTTAAACAGCAGTGCAATGCCCCATTTTTTAACATACAAAGGATATGAAAATATTGACAGGCTTTTTATCAGTTTGGGACAGTCGATAGAGATGCCAAGAGAAGTTTTATGGGAAATTAATGGAAAAAAAGATGAGTCCAAAAGATTTATATTAACTATTTCAGAGATTGAGCGAGATATTCATAAATTTTCAAGGTGCTGTAACCCATTACCAGGATTAGATTCATGCCTTGCACTATTAAATAAAGATGGTGTATCTTTTCATAGAGAGTATTGTGAAAAATATAAAAACAATCGAGAATATTCACTTAACAAAATGCAAATTATGGATGTATCATGGGATATGGAGTCTCTTTGGAAGATTCCATTGACATTTCGTCTTAAACTTATAACATCAAGTATCAAACTCATTGATATTATTCAGATGGTAGCCGCAATGCCTATTCTGCTAACTTTGCATTTAATGCAAGAATCAGCATCAGGAAATGGAATAGATATTTATGTTAGTTTTCAAAAGTTTAGTGAAGCACGTCAATTTTTTTCCTGTTTTGAAAATAAAAATTATCAAGTTGAAATTCAAGACTATGGGAGATATGAATTTATGATGGATAAAGACTGGTAAGATGGTTTCAGAATCTAAACAACATAAAAATAGGGCAACCTTATTACTTTATAATTACAACAGGCGTAAATTAAAAATCGTCTTAGAAAAAAACTATCTTTCAAAA